>CALRJJ020000034.1:0-14816 GCA_943367505.1 Flavobacterium psychrophilum
TATTTTGGTCAATTGTGGTGTGGTGCGCGCTTTCGTAGAGCGACCCCAAAATATCTGTAGCTTTGCCAGAGCGCTCATAGCAAGAGCGCAGCAAAACTTCCTGGCTGCCGTAACGCCTTAGCCAATCTACTCCCGCGCTTGATTCAATAACGTTTTTGTCTGCTGCTTTGGCTAAATTGATTCTTGTCAAAGTCGATGGCAGCTCGATAGCAATCACCATGACAAGAATAATCATGTGGCCCATGTGTTCAAACTGATGAGCGTTGAAGTACGTGCCTTTGCGGTCGGCTAGCCGACAAACTGTCTTTCCGGCAATCAAATTGCAGGGCACTGATAAGAGTGGAGCCAAGCCCAGCAGACCAAAACCTAGAGCTAGAGTGAAGAAACAGGATATTGGTGTGAGCGGCAGAAACATTAATGAGTATAGACAGCTCACGCCCATGGCCATGCCGCTCGCCAGAGACATAAAGGCATAGTGGTTGGAGAGGTCTTTTCTTGTGCCTAACCAGACCAAGAAGTTGCTTAGTGGAATCAAGCCGAACAGGACAACGTGACTAGGCGTGGGAAATGGATCAAAGAAATTGTGGGCGCAAAAATGAAAAGTTGTTTCAAACAACATCGCGATGGTCGGCAAAATTACGCCACAGAACAAAAATAGCAAGCCGCGTTTTTTGACTTGTCCGTGTTCGATTGGGTCAAAATACTTCGGCGCAAAAGATTTACTCTCTGCCTTGCCCTTGTCTGGCTTTTTCTCTTTAGACAGTTGCGCGGGCTGAGGCATTTGCATCTCCAGATTTCTGCTCTGAGCAATTAAGCTGGGTTCCTGCAATTGGATATTCCCAAACCCACTACAATAACCCTCTACCATGGTAGCTGCCGATCAGAAACTTCAAACTAGGGAATATCCTGATCTGCGTCTATCGGTTCTATTGTTTCTCGTTTGATGGTATACGATTGTTTGCATGGCGCGCTTCTGGAGGATGAGAGAGCTTGGAAATCATCGGCGGAATACTAGTTTTGATTGTTATGCTGATCTTTTCAGGCATAAAGGTCGTTAAAGATAGTAACCGTTTGGTTATTTACCGCTTTGGTAAAGTGGTTGCTACCAAAGGTGCTGGCGTGCACTTGGTTATGCCAATTTTTGAAACAGCCGAGAGCGTTGATACTCGGGTTAAAGTTGTGGAGACGCCAGAGATTAGCGCTACCACCCTGGAGCTTGAGACTGTAAGCATTTCGGCAGTTTGTATGTTTCAGGTGGGAGATGTGGCCAAGGCTGTCACTAAGGTTGACGACTATGTTAGCGCTACCGGAGCTGTGGTGCAGACGGCGTTGCGAACAGCCGTTTCGCAGAATGATTTGCAGACTTTGCAAACTGAGCAAAAAGGAATTAACAAAAGACTTAAGGCGCTAGCTGAGAAGCAAACTAGAGAATGGGGCGTCAATATAAAGTCTATTGAGATTAAGCATCTTGAGGTTGTAGCGAAAGCTGCAGTTGCCGAGATAGCGGCTATTGAAGCCGAGGCGTGACGGCGTCTTCAGGAAACAAAGGTTCTTTCTTGCCTAGAAACTTTGGCTTGTGATCGGTCATTACATCAAGCCAGGCTGTCTCAGCGGCAAGTATTTCGCGGAAGTCATACCAAGATTGGATAGAGCCATACGACTGTATGCCCGCATCTACTCCAGTTACTTCGAGGCCCAGCTTTTGCGCAAGAAACATGGCTCGGGGTAAGTGATAACGCTGGGTAACAAGTACTGCTTGCTTCACTTCGAAAATTTCTTTGGCGCGGTAAAGGCTGTCATAGGTTCTAAATCCGGCGTAATCACAGGTTATGTCTGCTGCGGGAACACCATCGCGAATAGCCTCATCTTTCATGGCTTGCGGTTCGTTGTAACTAAGCTGACCGTTATCACCGGTCATAAGAAGCTTTTTTACTTTTCCTAGTTTGTACAAAGTGGCTGCTGTGCTAATGCGATCTTTGAATTCGCGTGAACCAATGCCGGCACCAAATACGATGGCAGCCGATGTGGCGGGAACCATTTTTGCATCGCTGTAGATTTTGTAAGGTTGATTTTCTACTTCTTGGTAAATAGCAATGAGGCCGACAATTATTAGAGCGCTGACAAGCCCGCTTATCTCTAGCCAGCGGCGCCGCTTAGAGGCCGGGGTGGCGGCAGGGGCTTGGTTCACGTCAATGTTTTCGGTAGATTCCATAGGCAAGGATTGTACCACTAGATAAAAAGTGCTTGACAACGGTGGCGAACATTGCTACATTCTGCGTTGAGGCAGTTTGTCTCCGGCATCCTTTTTTTTACTAAGACCAAATTTCTAAGACCTGGTTCTTCTGAACTAAATGGTATTCCCTTTGGAATACTAGCTGCGGCACTTTTATTTGTGCCGGTATCGCTGGTAATGCCACGGTAGTGTCATTTTGGTTCGCTTTACTATCCCTCAATATTATTACTGGCTTTAGAGAGCCCTCACATCTTCGCGAGGCCATATCATGTTGCGCATTCAGAAACCAATGTCAGACGGCTTACGGCTAGGAGAGTTATTAATCGGTGCCGGAATTCTTACTAGAGACGCTGTGGAGGCCGCACTCACTCTCGCTTTTGCTTCCAAGCTACCCCTTGGTCGCGTATTGGTATCAACCGGTCAATTGCAAGATCAGCAAGTAGACCGTTATGTAGCTGTGCAAAGACGAGCACGGTCCGGTGGTCTTGGCGTGGCTGACGCTCGAAAAGTGATACAAGAGATGACTTGGGGCGCTGAGCATATTGTGGTCGGCAATGCCGAAAAGCAGCCAGAAGGACCAGCCAGTATTCTCATCGATTTATTGGGCCAAGCTGGCGTGCTTACTAAAAATGAAATTCCTTATGTGATGCGCTCCAGCATTGAGGCTGACATTACCTGCGGTCGGCTTTTGCTCTTGCGCCGCCGCATATCTCCAGCCTTCCATCGCTATTGTATTGAGCTCTTGGTGCAATATCGAGAGGGTAAGTTATCTTTTGCCAAGGCTGCTGATGAGTGCCGTCGCCTCTATCAAGGTGGCGCCTACGTTGACCAGCAAGAGGGCGGTGCTGGCAATGACTGTGTTCGCAAACTTGGGCAACTGATGGTTAAGGCTGGTTTTATCAATGAAACAGAACTCTTTGATGCTTTAGAAGTAAGCCTCAGTTTGAATCGCAAGCTCGGTGAGGTTTTGGTTGATGCTGGCCTGGTGGTGCAAGAAGCCGTTGACCTGTGCGTGTCTATGTTGAAGCGCATAATGTCAGGTGAGGTTCGCCCAGCTGAAGCGGCTATTTACTTGAAGAGTCGTGTGAACTTAAGTCAGAGACAGGGGCACTGCGCTGGATGATTGGGTAGACAATTTTCGCAAAGGAAAATCAGGTGACCCTCGTGTCAGCAAATAGCAAATGATAAACAGTAATTGAGTCTAGTTTTAGCTGCGACGTGATGCCTAGTGCTAGTTAGTATGGTGCACGAAGCGACGTGATACTTAGCGTCATCATCTCTAAAATCTACTCAAGATAAGCAACTATGTCTGCTTAACGGTCGAAAGCAAGTTTAATACAACTCCTAGATTATGCTAGCGTCAGTTTGTACATCATTTTGCATTTATTTAGACGAAGGAAGAAAACCGAGCATTTAGCGCACCATTTAAGAAACTTCAACCTGACTAATCTCAGGTAGATGCTCGTGTGTGTATCGCTCTAATCTTCTATTAGAAACGAATGCATTTTGGTGTAAACGACTACGACGCTTTTTACTTTGAACTGCGTCCAGCAATCAATCAATTTCCCACCAAACACCATGGAACTCAATTTTGACGACCTCAAGCTACTCTCAAATGATGACAAGGAACTCGCCCTGATCGCACAGTGGCTGCAAGGCGATTTCAACTGCCTGGAACAGGTGGAAAGAGAAGGACAGACTGCAAAAGATAACAATGCCACACCGGTGCGAAGGGCTCGTGTGTTCATGCGCATCGTCCCTGCTTCGATCAAAGCCCTTGATCAATACGGTTATGTTTTCTATTTGGAGCAGTCGGTGGAAGGCTATGAAGACGCCCCCTATCGTCAGAGGGTCTACCTGTTGGCACGCAGCCATGCTGGTCAGGCCATCAACCGCATTTTCGACATCAAAGACGCCGCTCAGTTCATTGGTGCTTGGAAGAATCCGGCCCTTTTGCAAGGTTTGAATGCAGCTGAACTGCGCGAAACTGTCGGATGTGATGTTCTCTGGACACGCATTGACGATACTGCTTTCTCTGGACAAGCTGGAGCTGGCGGCTCCTGCCGCACTTCATACGGTGGAGCTACCCACATCACCGTTGAGATCCAAATGTCTGCCGACGTTCTTAAGACCCTTGACCAAGGCTTCAACGACGAGGGCGCTCTCATCTTTGGACCATCCGCCGATGAAGGAGCTTACGAATTTCACAAGCAAAACTGAAAATGAGAGAACCACCCACCCTGGCTGATCTTGCAACCAGCCCAGACGGAGACAGCGTCTTTTTTCACTTCAGCGGCAAAATCAATGCCTTCAATTTTGGCGAAGCTGCTACGCCACTTTTCGGTCTAGCTGGTTTCAATGTCAGACGCCGATTTGAACACGAAGGTGCTGTTTACATGCTCAGTCGTGAGATTGCTTTCTACCTCGACCTTAAGTCAGGAGAGGTCTTGAAGTCATGGCAGAACTTCAAAACCGGCCAAGTCGTCGTAGTCCCACCGTTACAAAACGACCCTGTTAACATCAATCTATCCAAGGGCAACGCGGTTGAAAGCCTTGGAGACTACTGGAAGTATCAAATGGAAGTCTATCCCTGTTACCCATTGCCGGGTGCACAGGGAATTCTCTATACCAGTGGAGAACACTTTCAATTTTTGCTGCGTAAGGAAGATTGGCAAAGGGGAAATCCTGACGGGGTTATCTGCACCTGGTCGCGCACCGGCCCCTGGCTCAATTGGATGAAGATGGGCGACAATCCTGGCTTCTTGCAATATCACGCTTCGGGGCAGCGACTGAATTCGGCCGACCAACTGCCGGACTGGTTGCTGAAAGAAGTTAAGGAGAAGTACCCGCATTTCCTTACCGCCCCGACCGAGTTCAATTCCAGGCAACAGAACGCCACTTCATTTAATCAGTAGATAAGAGATAGTGGAGACATAGTGGTCAGCATATTGACTCCAAGATGCTGACCACAGCGCACTGACTCAGCTAACAAAGACTGGAACTGATTCTCCCAGTCTTTGTTAGTTGGGTTCCCGCTCATCCCGCCGTCTTCTGGGCGCGCAGATCTCCTTGCCAGTAATGCTCTTGCCGCTTGGCCTTCGTGTTATTTTGGTGTAATTTACTATATGACAGAGTGTTAAAAAGACAAAAAGCTAAATAACAAATTCTGGCATGAGGAAAAGTTTTTGGGGGTCAAGAGAAAAAGCTTGTCAGCCAAGCGTTAGCCAGACTGACAAGCTGCGATTTTCAATCGCTACAGATAGAGGCACTCAAGGGAACAAGACTGTTACCCTGAATCAGGCAGTCACTGCCTCGAGGCTGATCTTGGCGCGGACGACGATCTTCGCCCTGGCGTTTGATTCTTTGTTGGATTTCAATTGTTTTCCCTGCACTTAAACGCGGATTCAAGCCAGTCGAGAGCGGTGATCATCGAGCCGAGGTTAAACGCGAGCAACCCCAGCGGCCACTCGACAAAATACCAGACAACTGACGACAGCAGGAAAGTGAGCCAAATCTTGAGGGCGTTGCTGGCAAGAGCGCCGCAACGTGGTGCTTTGCGGTCGCATTGAGCCAGGCCGCCAATGAAAATTGCAGCGGCAAGAGTAGAGAGAGCAAAGGTAATCATGGTTTGGAAATGAAGTGGTTTGTGCGTGTACGTTTGATTTCACTTGCCTTCTGGAATCAGCAGAAAGAGCACCAAGGTACGAATTGCCGAAGCCGTCAAAGCTAGGAGCACGAAAAACAGCGCCTTCGGAGCTACCAGCGAAACGAGCGCAGTGATGACCACTAAGGCAAAAGTGATAGTGAAAGACTGATAGACCTTAGCGAAGGCTGGGTTGATACCCTGATGAAAATTTTCGAGACTGCGCTTGAAGTTGCGATAGGAATCGCGAATGCGGTTTTTAGACATTGTTTGAACGTTCGAGTTGACAGTTTATGACGATGGACGTAAATGCTTGGTCTAGTACTGCATCAAAGTGAGCACCAGACCAAGCACCAGATTAAGAAACAGAGACCAAACCTAGTCCCGCGGCTTGCCAGTCAGCACAATGGCACCGTCTTGGTAGTCAGCCAGAATGGTGTCACCGGCACTAAATTTGTCAGACAAAAGTGCCACAGAAAGAGGGTTTTCGATCATCTTTTCCATGGCCCGGCGTAGTGGTCGTGCACCCCATTCTTCACTGTAGCCCTCCTTGAGAATTTGGTCTTTTGCCGCCTCGGTTAGTTCAACTGTCAAGCCTTTATCGGCAAGCACCGAGTGCAGATTCTTCATGAAGATATCGATGATGCTGCGCACCTGCAATTGATTAAGCTGATGGAAGGCAATCAAATCGGTGAGACGATTCAAAAGCTCAGGTCTGAAGTGTTGCTTCAACCCCTCAAGCAGCTTGCTCTTCATCTCGAGGTAAGATGCCTCTTGCTTGGAGGCTGCGCTCTGAGCGCCAGCAAATTCAAAGCCCATGATAGCTTTCTTGCTTGTCATGGCATTGGCACCAGCATTAGTGGTCATGATCACCACTGTGTTCCTGAAGTTTGCCACCCTTCCTTTTGAGTCAGTGAGGCGACCTTCCTCCAGAATCTGCAGGAGCAGATTGAGAACATCAGGGTGGGCCTTCTCGATCTCATCGAAGAGCACAACTGAGTATGGCCGACGACGCACTTCCTCAGTAAGCTGACCGCCATCTTGGGAACCGATGTAGCCCGGAGGTGAGCCGATCAGGCGAGAGACCGTATGGCGCTCCATGTACTCACTCATGTCGAGCGTAATCAGCTGTTCGTCGGAGCCGAATAGAGCTTGCGCCAAGGCCTTAGCCAGCTCGGTTTTGCCAACCCCGGTTGGTCCAGCAAAGAGGAAAGCAGCGTTTCTTTGACTCAATCCAGAACGAGTGCGACGAACAGCATTTGCTACTGCCGCAATCGCTTCTTCTTGAGCAACGACCCGCTCATGCAGCTCGTCTTCAAGATGAAGGAGCTTCTGCGACTCTGACTGACTAAGCTTGGTTACCGGAATGCCCGTTTTCCTTTCGATCACTGAGGCGATATGCTCTTCAGTGACGATAAAGTCAGCTTGAAACTCATCGGTGGGCGCTTTCGCTTTTGCTGCCTGGACAATTCGACTCATTCGAGAGCCTGTCGTGTCCATCACACTGATAGCCTTGTCGGGCAGATTGCCGTCACTGATGAAACGATCTGAAAGCCGAGCAGCAGCCTCAAGAGCGCCATCGCTAAACTTGAGACCATGGTGCGCCTCGAAGCGCTCTCGGATGCCATGCAAAATCGTCACCGTTTCTTCCACGGTCGGCTCGCTCACCACAACTTGCTCGAAACGCCGCGACAGAGCTGCATCTCTTTCGATGTGCTTGGCAAACTCATCGAAGGTAGTGCTACCGATACAAGAGAGACCTTTCGCTAGAGCCGGTTTGAGCAGGTTGGCAGCGTCCATGGTGCTTCCTTCTGCCTCACCAGCACCCAGAATCATATGAGCCTCGTCAATGCAAAGAATGACGTTTTCACCCTTAACCACTCGCAGTACTGTAGTAAAGCGTTCTTCAAATTCGCCACGATACTTGGTGCCGGCAGTGATCAAGCCTAAGTCGAGAAGAAAGACAGTCTTTGTCCTCCATTTCTCTGGTACCGCATCTGATGCTAACATCTGCGCTACGGCTTCAATCACGGCTGTCTTGCCAACGCCGGGTTCGCCGACTAGCATGGGGTTGTTCTTACTGCGACGTCCAAGAACCTCAAGAACATTCTCAAGCACCGCCTCTCGTCCGATCACTGGATCGAGGGTGCCGGCGATAGCTTCTTTGGTAAGGTTGCGACCATATTGCTCAATACTGGCGATGTTGCCGCGGCCATCGGCCCCAGAAGTAGAAGAACGGGTGGCCGGATTATTGGAACTCCTTGAAGAAGCATTAGCAGAATAAAGGCTGGAAGCAATAGAGTTCCTAAAAGCTTGTGAGTTAACTCCCAACCGCTCGAGCAGCTGACTGGCAGACCAGGCCGGAACTGAAAGAATAGCCAGGAGGATGTGTTCGGGACACACCTGTGTGCTCTTCTGTCTATCGGCTTCCTGTAGCGCCGTGCCAAACAGTGCGAGATCGGCAGCCCAGGTGTAATTCAGTGGAGCGTTGTGAGAAGAAAGAGGGCCAGACTGAGGGCGAGTGGCGTCGGCACCAAGTTCAGGTAAATCAAGGCCTCGGCGCAATGATTGGATGTTGAGATTCAATCCTTTAAGGGCGCGCGCAGCCTGGCTCTTGCCCTCAAGTAAGATGGCTACCAAAAGGTCGTCGGTATCGATAACTTCACGTCCACGTTCTTCGAAGGCAAATCGCTTGGCGAAATGCACAATATTCATGCTGGAATCAGCAAATCTTTCAATAGACATAGTTTTTCTCAGGAACATTTATTTGAGCGAGAAAGGATCCTTGCGGCCCTTTCCAGTATTGGCGAAGCACTATCTCCACTATCTCGCTTTCACATGGCGAGATTAGGAAATTCAATTGAAGTGCTCATCCGAATTGGGCAGTCAGTGGTGACCAAAACCTGGCAACCACGATCGTCAGGACAGACCAGGCGACATGAAGCAACACCCCCGCGGTCAGAAAGCTGCTCAGCAAGAATATCTTGAGAAAGCAGACCCAAGTGAGAGCGCCAATAAGGCACCAGATTCATGAGGGCGCGAGCTGAGCCAGGGCACTCCCAACCACTCTGTTGCTCATTGGCAACAAAAGTTCGATAGACAAAACGATCAACAGCGCCTTCAACTGTTTCATCGCCTTTTGCGGTAGCGATGAATGCCTGATAGGGTGAATTGAGGCACCAGAACTTGGGCTTGATTGCTCTAACCTGAGCTTCGTTCTCGAACACAACAATCAAATCTTGCTGGCCTGCAAGAAATTCGACAGGGCCTTCGCCAAAGGTCTGAATCAAACTAGTGCGGCTGGCGGGAATGATCTGGCAGGCACTAACTGCAGGGATGGTCACAGAGATGCGACCATCATCTTCAAGATAGGCGGTAGAATCAAAGCCAGGGTAAATGGAGCGCAACTGAACTTGCTTAAGCTCCGGCTCGATGCGCGAAAGCAAAACCTTTGCCAGAGCGATGGTGCTATTGCCACCAGGAGCGATTCTTACACCGTCAGGCGTGTACCAGTCAACCAGCCATTCGCCCGGGGCGGTTTGAGAAGCGAAGATTGTTTCCGGTTGTTTCAGGTATGCGGCGATGTATGCTTTCTGACAATCAGAAATGCCGAGGTTCTGCTGATTTACAGAGTGCTGAATTGGCGACTGCTGGCTTGAATTTGGTATTGTGGCGGCAGGGGCAAGAAGCACTACCGCTGCAGGGTTGCCAGAGCCAGGCAGCTCGGTGGTAAATGGATCGGCGTAGAAAACCTCAACTTTTACGATGCTCGAATTCATGGGTTTCTTTGGGTTGTGTTTGATGAATGTATCGAAAGCTGCTTGACGAATAATCAGCAGCCTTGCTCAATGCGCTAGAGGCGCCAGTCACTGATATAGCGCGGAAATGCTACCCGTCAGTGGCGACTGCACCACCGCAGTGATGTATCTCTCGAGATTAGCAAGCGGCGTCAACCGATAACTCGACATCACATACGGTGCTTCATTCTCTCCAGCACCAGGCTGACCAATAGCGTCAGATTGCTGATCTTTGTGATCGGCATTCAAGCCAGCAATTGTGTGAGCAGAAAAGCAGATGACGTCGTGCTCTGATGATGCTGCAAGACCAAGTAGAGGCCCGGCAAATGGAGAGACGAAACGGTCTGATTTTTGGTCGAAATTGATAGCACTGAAGTAGCCTTCTTTCGAAAGACAGACTTCACCGCTGCGAGCAAGAATCGACACCACGTTGCCATCAGTATTGCCCGTTAGCTGCAGCGGCTTCAGCTTCGCATCGGCCATATTCGTGAGTTCGATCAGACCTTCGGGAGAGGTCAAACGCAGAACTTCTCCTTGGTCGCTGGTCAATAGCATGCAGGGCCGGCCGCCTAAGGGGTTGACTATATGCAATTTGGCAATGTCAATTTCAAGCGGATGCGGGCCAAAGGTTTTGCAATTCATTCCAGATGAGTCTTGATCAACCCTCACCATGAAGAGATGACCATGATCGGAGCCCACCCAAAGACTCGTGCCCTTCTCGGCAAAGCTGATGGTGCGGCCACCTTCAACCTCTGCTCTTGCTACCAAAAGGCCACTGGCAAGATCGATCAAAAGGATTTTCGACTGATCTTCAGTGAGGATTGCAGCGTGGGTGGTACCATCTGCGGTCAAACGGAAGGCGACATCGACGGCATCGACTGTGGCTGCCTTGAGCTGATCAGAAAGAGAAATGCGCAGTACAAGAGAACTGCGACCGAAGCTGGTTTCGAGCTTATACAGTTCCACCGGTCGGCCTGGTGCCTTTGTGTAGGCGAATGAGCCATCGGCGGAAAGACCAGTTTCTCCCAAACTAGGGACAGGGACATAGAAAAAGTTGATCATGATTTAACTCCAACAGAGTTACGTGAGAACACACTGAAAATTTCAATTCGCATTTTCGTTTCGAGTGATCAGGACGAAACACCTCGATCTCTCAGACTTCTCGGACTTCTCGGGCCGGCGAAGCTTCACACCTGCAAACCTTCACAAACGCTCGCCTTCGGCCGGTTATAGCGTTAAGCACCGTTCAGGAGTAGAGCAATTCAATCCTGAATGGATATTGGCGCGTAGCTAATTACACGGTGTGTGTGTTGAAGTTTTTTTTCCGAGAAGAAAGAAAGAGGTGTAACTTCAACTTAGCTCTTAGCATCTAGTACTTCAACTTATTTTGGCAAAAACATAGACCAATACCGTTAAACGCGCCTCACACCTATCACCACTGCTTTTCGAATAGCCTTGAAGCATTAAACTGGGCTTCACAAAACTCAGCTTCATTGCACCCAGTTTTGTCGACTAACATTTTTGAAATTGAGTAATCGCAGTAAGCTCTGGAAATCCATATACTGCCGTGAACGGCTGTAGTAGACCGTTCGACTATGAGAGTTTAAGAAAAAAAGCTCGAGAGACGAGCCTTTGAAGAAGTTTTGGATACTGCCCCGAGCAGAAAGACTAAGGCCGAAGCCAAAAGCCCTGTGCTCGGAGCAATACTACTTGGGCTTCACTTGCGCATGTACTTGCGATAGAGATCGCAGTAATCGCTATCGTTGAGGTTCATGCGCTGCTTGCCGTCTTTGGGAAAGTCCCAAACATCGCTCACTTCGCGCTGAAGCGGAACAACCAGGTTGTCGAAGTCAGGGCACTGAAGAAGAGCCATACGCACGCGCTGGCGCAACCTGCGGTTGGCGAACTTCTTTGCGGGCTGATCGCTAGCAGCGGTGGTGATGCCGATGACGGGAGTGTGGCGGAAAGAGTGTGACATAGTGCAGTGCTCGGTAGAAGCACCGCACCAACTTACCTGCAAATGCAGGAGCTGGTGCGGCACTAGTAGAGCGCACCAACACGATCATGGCATTCGATTTTGTACATAGAGCTCTTTATCACTAATTGGCGATGCGATATTTGTTGTAAACGACGTCTTTCATAGCGACAACGCGACCTTCGTCGTAGGCCTTGAGAAAAGCGCTGACGACGGTGGCGTACTCTTGGGGCCGCCGTTTGGCAAGGCTGGCAAATTCAGCCGGAACTTCAGCTGCACCTTCAGCCGGGCCTTCGGTTTCGCTGGCATTGCCTGAGGCTTCATCAGCAGAACTGTCAGCACTTTTGTTGAAATCAGACCAAGCGACTCCACCGTCGCCTTTGAGGGCCAAGGTGCTGTCGGTGAGCAGCCAAACGCCACTGTCGAGGTCTTTCTGGGTAACTCGGTAAGCTGCATAGGCCAGCACCGCTACGGTGATGGATGTGAAAATGAATGGTTTCATGGGAAGGATTCCTGGGATGAATTGTGAGTGGTGAATTGTGAGTAGCGAGTAGCGACCTGCAAATTACGATTCGCGGTTGCGCACTTCGTTGACGAGCTGGTTATTGCTGAAAGCAAGCTTGGTTGAGGCAAAGGCAAGGGCCGAGAAAAACGCCTGCAGTGGCTGAGCTTGCTTGTCGTCATCAAGCTCCAGGCCGTAGGCCACCAAGTCCATCTTAATCAGGCTCATTTGCAGGCTGAGCTCTGCGTAGCTAATGGCCACGAGTGAGGCGAGACCCGTGAAATCACTGACTTCGAGCAGGAAATCACAAAGCTCTGCGAATTCAGGTACCACCCTGAAATTATCCTGACCGAAGTTGCTCAAATTCGGCATCGGCAGCCGAGCAGGCGTCGGTTTGGAGCCGCTGAATTGTTGAGCAAACGTATTGAAGATCTCGGGCAGAGAGTCGCGAACATCCGCCAACTCATCAATGTTCTGCAGCAGCTTTTTGGTTGGAGCCGGAAGCTTGTGCGAACTATTTGAGATGACGAAGCGGAACAAAGGCATGACGGCCTTCGACCAGAGCCGGTCAAATTCAGTAAGGGTATCAGAGCCCCCTGCGAGAATCTCTTCTTTCTGCTCGTTCAAGAGAGGCAGGCAGGTGCGAATCAGTTGTGCTGCCAGCTTATGACATTCAGGAATGAGCTCGTCTTGCAGCAGTGTCTTGAACTTATCCTCCTGATCGCCTTCATCAGCATAGGCAAAGGCCGACGATGTGCGGCTAATACCCAAGACAAAAGTCCGATAGCGATTGACGGCCTGCATCACCTGGGGGTTCCAGTTCTGAGCTGACCAGTCAATCAAGAGGAGCTGTCGCATTGTCTCGTCCACTTGCGCGCGGGCATTGAGGGCGCTGTGAATGATCTCGGCACCGAGTGGCCGGAAACTGGCAAGCTGCGCTCTCAGGCGAAAGCAAGTATCCAGTGCTGCCTCATTTGTCAGATAGATCGAGCCAATGGCACCGCTTTTTCCAACTTTGATCTGATGAGCATCAGGCTCATGGGGCAACTCTGGAACAAGGCTCAGGGCCGCCCTTAGAGCAGTAACCCCGTCTGCTGGCTTGGAGCGAAGATATAGTTGCGTAAGAGTTTGTGAGAATGCCAAAGCATGACTGATTGTCTGTTCAGCCAGATTGAGCGCAATGGCGTTAAACGAGGCCGACCCTTCATCGGTCTTGTCATTGGTCATGATGTAACTCCAGATAGGTTTGTTTGCAGAGGAGCGACAGCGAGCCGCTCCTCTTTCTGTTGCTCGTGAAGTGACTAGCGGTCAACCACTTGTCGCTTCAGGATGCGGCCTGCTTCTTGTTGCCAGCTTTGGTTGAGCGAGCCCTGGTGGTTTTCACCACGGCCTCGCCCGGTCGCCGCGGCACCACTACGGTCTTGCCGGCTGGCGCTGGGATGATGTGGTCGATCATACCCAAATCGAGCGCTTGCTGAGCAGTGAGGAAGTTGTCCTCAAGCAGCGCAGCTTCCATTTCTTCGAAGGTGATACCACAGTGCGCCGCCATGATGCCAATCATCTTCAGGTAGAGCTGGTCACCGAATTCCATGTGCGCCTTCATATGGCGGTGAGTGCCCTGATTCCCCCAGCTTGGCTGGTGAATCATGATGGTGGTGTCGGGGTAGGCAAATCGCCGTCCAGGGGCCCCGGTGCAGAGCAGGAAAGCGCCCATGCTGGCGCACATGCCCATGCCGATTGTGCTGACCGGACTCTGGATGTTCTGCATGGTGTTGTAGAGGGCAAGACCAGCCGTGACAACGCCACCAGGGCTGTTGACGTACATCTTGATCTCTGAGTTATCCGGGTCGGTTACATTGGCGTCAAGGTAGAACAGTTGGGCTTGAGCCGCCGTGCAAGAAGCCTCGTCGAACTGGCTGGTAAAAAGAATGATGCGGTTGGCGAAGAGCTCGCTGATGGCATCGGTTCCCATTACGCCGCCCTTCATCTCCTTGCGGATCGTAGGCATGAAGGTGGCGACGGTGCGACCAGCATTCTGGGGCAGGATCAGATTTTGCGAAGGGCTTTCAAGCTCCCATGTGTAGGCCATGATTTGAAGTCTCCAACGTGTATGGTGTGAATTGAAGCGAATTGAAGCTAATTGATGCGAACATCAAAGAAATGCAGAGGCACTTCCATTACGGGAAGTGCCTGTTGACTAAATGGGCAGGGTTGGCAATGACGACTACTTCCTTGCGACCTTCTTCAGGGCAAGTTTGTCGCCGTCAACGTAAACGTGAACCTCGCAATCTTTGTATTCGTCGCGCAGGATGCCCTCTGCTAGCGGCGTTTCTACCGACTTTTGCAGGATGCGAGCCAGGGGGCGCGCACCATATTTAGGGTCACTGCGCTTCACCACAAACTTGGCCGCCTGCGGTGTAAGGACCAGTTGAATGTTCCACTGCTGCTCGAGAGCAGCAAAGATCTTTTTGACCGACAGCTGAACGATCAGCTCAAGCTCGGCTTCACCAAGCTTGTCGAATTCGATCACCTCATCCCAGCGGTTAAGAAATTCGGGAGAGAACTTCTGCGCCAGCTCTTGCTCAAGCACCCCGCTCTTGCGCTCAACTTCGGGAGCTTTGTCACCGAGATCGATACCAATTGCCCGCGTATTGCCAATGATCACC
>CALRJJ020000035.1:0-14683 GCA_943367505.1 Flavobacterium psychrophilum
CGCTCTGGGTGCTCGACGGTCATGAAGTCGGCGGTCACGGCATTCATTCAATTCTCAATGGCTTTGCCGCTGAGATGGCTGATGCACTCGAAGCCGCCGTGGCTAAGGCCTTCAGCACAGGCAAGTTGAGCTTACCTGGCCCCAACAACAAAGTGAGTAAACGGGTGCACCATCTGGTTCAACCGTCACCGCGCAAACGCGACCTCACCGCCGAAGAATTCACTCGCCATCTGGCCCGCACATTCTCCCTAGAATTTGCCGCTGATATGGCTGGTGTGCTCAACTTCGGACCGATGTTCGCCAACGGCCTGATGCTCTACTTCAGCGCTGATCACAAAGACAGCCTGCTCAGTTACAACGGCACTCTCATTGGCAAAGGCTCGTATGATGCACACCCATCAGACGTGATCCGCGCCAAGGCAGCCATCGAAGCAGTCAAACAGTTGAAAATTGCCCACGGTGACCGCTATGTCAGCGACCTCACCAGTCGCTTGAACAAAGCTTCTTCACCGGGAAGCTCTTTCTCATTCACTACCAGTGATGGCAGCGAAGTAGTTTCACTGCCACATTCTCTCATTGAGGCGCTGGTTCCGGTGCTAGTCGATGCCGCTCTCAACACCAGCCTGCCTTGCCTGGCCAACCGCTCGCTGAAAGAAGTGTTGACCTGGACTGACAGCGACGAAAGCGCAGTGAAGAAACTGGTGGCCACCATCACCACCAGCAATTTCGACAGCGAAGATGCCGAAGCTCGTCACATCGTTGCCGCCTCCCTGCAAGCCCTTGAACTGCATTCCACAAGCAGTGCAACGGGCAGTAACGACTTAGCAAAAATTGCAGCGAAAATTCAGGCCAATGGTATCAAGGAGCTCAAGGCTCTCTACAACGACCAATGCCTGCTCTGCGCTGTGCCCACCTATGCTCGCTCTCGTCGCACTGAAACTTCACTCAGCGATCTGATCCAACGCCTCCGCCTCAGCATCAAAAACACGCGTGGCGAGTGATTTCTTCTGGCCTAAAAGCCACCCATTAACCTGATTACCAGGAGATAAACTTATGAATTGCCAGACAAAATGTCCTGCCATTCGCGTCGTCATGTTCCCCAAAGATACCAATCCCTCGGGCAACATTTTCGGCGGCGTCATTCTTTCAAATATCGACATCGCCGCTGGCGTTGCCGCTCGCGCTGCCACCATGCACCGCACCGTTACGGTGTGCATGAAGGAAGTGATTTTCAAACGTCCGGTGAAAGTCGGCGACATCCTCACTTTCTGGGCCGACATCATCAAGACCGGCCGCACCTCTGTCACCATCCGCGTCAAAGTGGAAGCCGAAAGGCGTGGGGAGACCATTCCCGTCACCGAAGGCGAAGCCATCTTCGTTGCCGTTGATGAAAAAGATCGCCCCATTCCCCTCGACTCTCCCATCGGCACCCAAGGTGTCGATGACCCCGACACCGTTGCCAATCCCGGCAAAGAGAAAGGTAATGGTTCAGTGGTAATTGCTCCGGCAACACCCGCTGCGCCTGCAACCGACGAGGTGAAGAAGAAAGGCGGCAAGGACAAGAAGAAAAAGAAGAACAAGGACAAGAAAAAGAAGAACAAAAAGAACAAGTAAAACCGCAGAACAGAACTTGGGGGGCAGATACAGCTTTGTATTTGCCCCCCAGTTTTTCTCATCGAAATCCAGAAAAATTCTACTAAGCACTGCTCGAAAGCAAACCTTCAAAAAATTTTTCCAGCTCAACTACTTAATATGGTAAAAAGATAAAAAGTTGAAAAGTGGCTGAAAAAGGCTTTGGAATTAAGTCCGACTATCAACTATTTCGGGCATATCCAAGAAGCCAAGCAGCGGCAAACTTGAAAGAATTACCTGGAGTAAGATATCTTGAAAGAAGTTACAGTTGCTTTCTGCCAATATCTCCAACTCTTAAAAAGAGCACTGCAATCAGAAATCTAACCAGCTAGGTGTCCATAGATATACATGCCGGCAACACCAAAACCGCAACCAGTCAATAAACTAGCAGGCACGTTACGCCATCGTCTGCTCCTTGCCATTGAGTCATTTAAGGTGCTCGACAAGGTAATGCTGGGCAAAGCTCTAACCCTAGCGGAAGAAACCCACGCCAAACAAACAAGGCGCCCCACCAAAGAGAATCCCACTCAAGCTGCGCCCTATATTGTTCATCCAATGCGGGTTGCTCTGATTATCACCGAAGAGCTCGAACTGAAAGAGCCCATCGCCATTGCGGCAGCATTGCTGCATGACACCGTCGAAGCGTCGAACGGCAAAGTGACAATTGCCTATATCGAAGAACATTTTGGTCGACCAATAGCGATGATGGTATCAATTTTAACCAAGCCAACGTTCAAAGAAACCGCAACCAAAGAAGAAAAAGAACAAAAGCTGAGAATTTATCACGAGCGCATCAGCCAGGCCAGCGTTGAGACAAAGTTGGTTAAACTAGCTGACAGACTAGATAACGTGCGTGACGCAGCCGAACTTCTAGATAAAGGTTTTCAGTTGCGCTATCTCGAACAAACTCGGGCATTTTACCTACCAATTGCTGACGTTAGCGACTCTTATCTTTTCGACGAACTAAGCCTGGCCTGCGAACGTCTTGAGCACGAACTTAAGTACGGATAGTGCCTGGAGAATAGGCTAGAAAATACCGCGGTCAAAGCCATACATAAGCGCACCACGATACTGCTCGCGAGTAAAGCCTTGGCACTTGCGCGCAATTTCATCAAGAAAAACAGTCTCGACAACATCTTCTTCAATCTCAGCACCCGGAGGGTTTTCGTTGGCCCAGCGAAAAGCTAATTTACAGGCTTGCTCATAAAGCAAATTAACGCGGTTCCAAGCTGAAGCATACTGTCGTTCGCTCAAACCAGGCATCTGACTAGCCATCAAGCGCAGGCATTCTTTGCGACTGGGTGTTACTGGAGAACCATAGATATTAAAGGCCACTTGCAAAATTTCGAGCCCGTCATCGCTGGCCAAACCTTGATTCTGCTCCTGCATTTCTTCCTCGACATCCTTTTCTGGAACAGCCTTTATCATACTTTCTTCTTGTGCCCAAAATACTAAAAAAGCTCACGCTGCTACTTTCTATAGTTGAACAAAATTGAAAAAAAAAGGTCGCCGCTCCTCTGCCAATGCAGAATGAACGGCGACCAGTCTTCAGAGATTGCCGCAAGACAAGCTATACAAACACGTGTCAGTAAGCTTTCTCACCTTGACGAGATAGAGCAGCGATCCAAACAGCATACCGCTTGCACTGATCAACAGGGCTGTAGAAACACCGAAATGTTCCGCCGTCCAACCAGCAATCAAGGCAGTGAACGGAGCCAAACCCAAGGTGAAAGTTGTGTACACTCCCATGAGTTTGCCTCGGGAAGACGGCTCAACGCACTGTTGCATCAGCGAATTGCCACCGCTCCAGTGCAACGACAGACAGCTGCCGGCCGCCAAAATCGCCACCACAGAGAGTATCACAAACTGCGAGAGCGCTAACAGTGCCAGGGCCACCGAAAGGCCAAGACAAGCCCAGCCGATACGCTTGCGCAGACCCTGACGATCGCCCATGAAAGCGACTGTAAGGGCACCAGCCAGAGCTCCTACACCACCGGCAGCGGAGAGAAAGCCATAGGCTACCGATTGTCCATGCAAGAGCTTGTCGGCAATAACTGGCATCAGCACTGAATACTGCATACCAAATGTGCTGACAAAGGCGGCCAGAAACAGCAATGTGTAAACGCCAGGACGCTTCAACACTGCCATAAACTTGGCATTAGCGACGGCCTTTTCAGCAGCTTTCTCACCAGCATTGAGCACTGGTTTCACTTCTTTGGGCGGCAGGCGCACCATCCACAACCCGGTCAGGGCGGCGATGAAGCTGAGAGCGTTGATGGCAAAGCACATCTGCTCACCAACTCCCGCAATCAAAAGACCACCAAGAGCTGGCCCCAACATGCGCGAGACATGGAAAGTAGCAGAGGACAAGCCAATGGCATTCGAGATCGAGCTCTTGTCGCTAATGAGCAGAGGAACAAGCGATTGCCGCGTGGGCACTTCAAAGGCGGTGGTACAGCCGAGAATGGCA
Source organism: Flavobacterium psychrophilum (assembly GCA_943367505.1). Lineage (GTDB taxonomy): Bacteria > Cyanobacteriota > Vampirovibrionia > Obscuribacterales > Obscuribacteraceae. The sequence continues at coordinate 4,103 of CALRJJ020000035.1, forward strand.
GCCAAAGCGATGATCCAGGTTATGCTGGCATGCCCGGTGAAAACCAAAACTGTAAGCACAACGGCTTGCAGCATGGCAATCGAGTTGGTAATCAAAAGAATTTTGCGTTTGTCAAAGCGGTCTGCAGTCATGCCACCAACGAAGGTGAGCAAGAGCAAAGGCAGATTGCTGGCAAACGTGACAAGACCAAGAGCAGCAGCAGAACCAGTCAGTCGATAAACCAACCAGCTCAGCGCCACGCCTTGCATCCAGGTGCCAACACTGGAGATAAACATGCCGGTGTTATAGACGCGAAAATTGCGCTCTTTGAGAGAGCGAAATGTTTCGTCGAAGCTCTTTCCTACGCGTCCCGGCAGAGACTGTAAGACTTCGATCAGATGTTCAAACATGGTGTTCTCCTAGCCCAGAGCGGTGAAAGCAAAAGGCAAAGCCACTGACACTCAAACAAGAGGGGCAGCGGGCATGGTTATGAAGCTAGAGATGGTTACGTGATTTGGGTGGCTTAAAGTATTTGAGAGTTTATGGTTGCAAAGGTTTAGATCTACAACCTACAGAGTTAAGAGACTCAAAAACTTCTATACGTAGCTTTGATTAGCTTAAGCCAGAGCTTAAAGACATAAAGACTGGCAGCACGCCTTGTTGCCAAGAGATCCCGCTAATAAAAAGTGGATAGCGCAACTGCGCGAGGACCTATTACTGCATGCAGCGGTAACACATATAGGCCACTAGTAAAGCCCTCAGGCTCCAGGCCACAGTTCTCAGCCAGTTCCAGGCAATCAAGGCCCGATAAGGTCCAACTTGAAAGGACGAAGCCAGGGCACCATGAAGACTATCGGCGATAAAGAGAGTAGAAAGCCAAATCACTGCCAGTAACACCAAACCCAGTATCACTTCGGCAGAGCCAACTGCCTTAGGTCGAGCCACCAGTAGCATCACCCCTGATAGCAGCTCGGCCACCATCATCGGTGCTACAACCAAAGTAGTGAGAGCGCAATGATCGCGCTCATAGACCTGAAACTGAGCCAGTCCGATGCGATCATAGAGAGGATAATGAACAACTTGAACGAACCAGATCAAACCGGTCATAAACCAGGTGGTTGAAGCCTGCAATAAAAGCAGTAAAATTTCCAAAATTAAACCTCGAAATAAAGACTGGTGTATGTTATCGCTGGTTTTAGAGAGCAAAAAATCCCGCTTGGAAACCCTCTCGGCTCTGGACAGACCACTACTAGAGCACCATAATTGTGTGAACTGAAGAGGAACACCCCGATGCCAAACGCCGGCGAAATGCCCCAAACGCTAGCAGCACAAGAAGTTATAGATATGACGCCAAATATTAGCGCCAAAACCTACGACCGCCTTCTAGCCGCGCTTGATGGTGGCGCTGCCATTGCTGATGGTGCGGCTCAATATATTCCTCCCCATGAAAGATTTTTCTCCAAGCAAGAGCGCCAGACGCTAACCGACTCAAGTGTTGCTAAAATTCTTGAGCAACTGACATTTACCTCAGACCGCCTTACCGGCGCCATGCATCGCATCGGTTATCTGGAGAGCCAAGTAGACACTATGGAAGCGCAATTGAGTTTCTTGCCCGAATTTCGTGCTAAAGCAGCGCGGGCGATTGTTCTTGAACTTGAGAATTTTGACTACAAAGAGATCGTTGAACAGCGCAATATGCAGTTGGTAAAACGTGAGCGCCTCCTAGAAGAAAAAAATCAGCAGATTGCCATACTTGAGAAAGTATTGGCTGCCCATCGCAAACACTTGAACATGGTTGAAAGTGATCTAGAAAAACTAGAATCGAACCCATGGGTGAGATTCTGGGCCTGGTTTTCTGGGATGCCCCTACCTAAGCGCTAAGCTCTCACAAGCTTGGTTAGATAACAAATCTATAAAGAGCACCTATACAGGCCGCTTATAGCAGCAAGAAACAGCGCCAGGCTTGCCATGAGTGCTATAGGGACTTGTTTAACGACTGCTTGCTCGCCTAGGTTGAAAGCATGTCCTTTTCACCTTCAAACAACAAAAACAACAAAACTCACAACAACAACAGCACCAGACAAACAGCACAGTCAAATAGCAGTTCGGCCAAACAGTCAGCAGCCGAAAAGCCTGCTTCTACTGTGCACCAAAATAAAAACAACAATATGCCAGTAAAGGAGCTTAAACCAAGAAGCGGCAAAGCTAGGCTTGAAAAACCAAGAATTGCCATCAACCTAGACGTCAGCCGCGGCAAGACTACTGTCTATCAGTTCAACCGCGCTTACATCAACGCTATCTTACTTGCTGGTGGTATCCCGGTCGTGGTTCCACCAACGAAACAACGTGACATGGTCTCGATTCTGGCAACCTGCGACGGGGTGATTCTGATCGGTGGGCGCGACTACAATCCCAGGCTCTACGGAGAGAGCCCTTCGGCCACCATTGCCCCGCTCGATCAAGAGCGCGAAGAATTTGACCTGCGCTTCGTCAAGTACCTGGTCAATCGCACCAGATTGCCCATCTTAGGAATTTGCGGTGGCATGCAGCTACTCAATATTCACTTCGGTGGCAGCCTGATTCAAGACATAGAGAGCGTTTACCCGGGCTTAGGTGAAAACCATCGCAGCGAGATCAAGCAGCCCCATGCGGACCATCCGGTAGCTCTTAGGGCTGGTGGCAAGCTGCGGAAAATCTATGGTCGCTGCCGCCTGCCTTCGGTAGTCAGCTCGCACCACCAGGCCATCAAAACTCTGGGGAAAGGTTTGCAACTAGAGTGCTTTGCCGAGGATGGCATCGCCGAAGGATTGAGCCATAGCAAATACCCGTATCTTGTCGGCGTGCAATGGCATCCAGAGCAAGACTATGAAGCTAACAAGCGACTGTTTCGCAGTTTGATCAAGGCCGCCAAAGAACGATAAGAGAAAAACTGCTAAGTAGACCTGCCAATCAAAGGCATGGGCTAACCTTGGCAGTTTTTCTCTTTTGATTTTCTACTAATTAAAATAGTAAACATCGTCACCAAAAAATGCGAATGGGCTTTGAGGGCCTATACGCATTTCCGGCGGTTGGCTTTGAAGGTCATCCAGAGCAAGCTGTTTGGCAACAGTTTGACCCATGGATGACCCTCAAAGCAGCGAACCTGTTGGTGATGACCATGCCGAGCGGGGTATCTTCGCGGCGGTCGAAGCAAGCGATAACAGTGACCAGAGCTCATTGCTGACCTCATCGATAGTACCCGCGAGTCTTGATCAAGTCGGCGACAGCACTGGGCACCATGTGGTCGATGGCCTGTCCTTCACGCAGAGCGTTCTTGACCATGCCGCTGGAGACCGGCATTGGAGGAACGTCGACGATCTTGACGTTGTCGAGGCAGAGCATTTTCGCCCATTGAGTAGCCAGTTCAGCAGTCATCCAACCACGAGGAGTGACAACCAAGTCAATCATCGTGATCAGCTCTTCTACGCCTTTCCAGGTGCGGAAGTTGCTGGGGTTTTCGGGGTTGAGGTATTCAGCGCTGGTGATGAAGCTGATGCGGGTATTGCGGCCGCCGTCAGGAAGGGTCCGACGCAATGCCTTGACGGCATCGATGGTGTACGAGACGCCATGATCCAATTCCAAACGACTGGCTTCAATGCCGGCATTGCCATGAACGGCAACCTCAACCATTTCGTGACGAAGCTCGGCATCGAGCACGTTGCGAAGTTTGTGAGGAGGGTTGCCGGCGGTAACAAGCAAGACCTTGTCGAGGCCAAGCATGCGACCAACTGTGCGGGCGATGTGCAAATGGCCCTCTGTCACAGGGTCAAAGGTACCGCCGAGGATTCCGATGTGTTCCATAGCTTTTGTCCTGTTAGTTTTTTTCTTGGTTGATTAAGAGAAAAATTGCGGTTAGCGGCAAGAAACGTCTTCTCAACAGGGAGAAGGGAAAACGCTTCGAGACAAAACCATTTGCCCTAGACGGGAAATCGTGCAGCTATGTCTTGCAGATGCAAGGGAAAAGAGCCACAGAAAGATAGGGGGTGCTTATTTCTTAAGAGCTTTTGTTTCTTGTTTATAGAAGAGAGATGATAAGACGAGCCTAATCTCTTGAATCTAAGTAAGACAAGCTATTTACCTTGGAGTTAATAGTCAGAGATAAGAGATCAGATAGCTAAATTAGCGCTAGCTAATAACTTTTAATACTTCAGCTTAATGACATCCTCTTGCCTGACCAATGGCAGAGCTGACGCCGCTTTTAATCTTTCGCCCAAAGCTATGACAAATGGTCGTTTTCAGATTTATCAAACGGTCCGTTATAACTACACCAATTAGTAGAAAAAGGAAAACAAAAAAACGATAGCAAGATAGCAAGATAGCAAGCCAATAGAAAAATCCCCGAGAAGCGTCAAGCAGCAAAATATGCCGCTCTCAGCCCCTCGGAGATTTCCCATTGAAGCAATTCAAGCAGCCGCCTCAAGGCCCATGGCACTGCGCACCGCCCCGACAAAGGCGTCAAAGCGTTCAGTGGTAGGCAATTGAGTCACTCGACGGCCGAAGGGCGGACCTTCCATGGCGAACATTGCAGCAATGACATTGCCAGAAAGTTCGATTTGCACGCCCCGCTCACTGGCAAGATTGACGATGTTGGCAGGATGAACACCGCGGTAACGTGGCGAATCTCCGTTAACAACAAAGCCAGAGAGGCTGAGTTGATCGCAGATGCGCTGTTTCAGCTCAAGGTTCAAACCGCCAATCCAAATCTCACCTGAGCCCTGCTCACCCATGGAGTGAATGGACAGAGCAACGCGAGTGTGAAGCAGCAAGTCATTCAAGCGGCGATCGCGAAATCGCGTAGAAGTGACATGAAGCTCTTGTGCCCGACGTCGACGCAAACCCTGAAAATCATAGAGATTCAGTTGCGAACCAGCAACAGCACGGGCGATGTAAGAGCTGCCGGGTTCAATGAAACCGCCGTGTGGTGAGATGACAGTGATGTCACTGCCCCGATCGACGACTTTAGTGCGATAGTGCTTGTCTTTGACAAGATCGCGCTTGAGGGCGGAGAGACTGGGATAGAAGTCTTTTGGATAAGCCATATGCACCTCCGTATGTTAATGCCAGCCTTACCAAAATTGGTGAAAGCTAGTCAGAGAAAGGTTATAGAAGGGTTAGGTTAGAGAAGCTGGTGGGAAAGAGGAAACCTGTAGTAAGTGGAAATTTTGAAGAAGATTGACACAGTCAAACTACTCAATCGCTCTACTAGAGCTCAAGAGCCAGTGAACCTTGATGAACCGGTGAAAGCCCTATTAACAAGCTTTCTCTAAGTAATTAAGCAGCAATTTAGTAGCGCAGTTCACGCCACAATTGACAACCTGAGCGATTTGGTTACTTTCTCAGCCTGATTCAGTTACTTAGTGGCCGCTTTCTGCTTAAGCAAAATACGCATGGCGTCTACTTTAGAGACTGAATCAAGGGAACTATCCTTGAGAATACGACCCATCACTTCGATACGATCGGCTGGCATGGCCTCTACACTGTGCTGATCGTCGATAACGCCCATGGCCTTAGCCCAATTTCGCGTATCCGCATTGTTTAGAGCATTGCCCATGTGGCCGTCGTACTTTTTCACCAGATGATCAACAAAACCATCCGCCAAAGGCGACCCCGAAGCAGCAGCTGAGCTTGAAACCCCGACCGGTGCAGCATTGGTCATAGCACCAGGCGCTGAAGGCAGATAGGGCTGAGCCAGAGAAGGCACCGCCGGCGATACTGCATTATCGTTTTTGCTAGCTTTAGCTGACTTAGACTTATTGCGCCCGTGCTTAGGCGCTTTTGGTGGCATTGAATTAGGGTCAGAGAGCATCACCGGCTGGCCATTAGCATCGGTTTGCAAAGGTTGCGCCGCCCCACCAGGCATGACTTGATTGGGCATGTAGGGGTTAGAAATACCCTGATTTGGCGCTAACTGCCCGGGGGCAGCTTGACTTGATTGAGGCACAGCAGCAGGTTGAGGTGGCATTGCCGCTTGAGTAGGTTGACCATAAAGTGTTTGATACTGAGTCTGCGGTCCAGGCAAATAAAAATTAGGGGCCGCGGCGCCCTGAGCCGAACCGGCTTGAGCGGCCTGACTACGGGGATCATCAGGATCTAAGGTGCGACCGGTATTGGGGTCAACCATGCCATCACCAGGGTCTTGGGTCGGATATCCGGCTGGCATTCCACCATTGCGATAGCCAGTATTAGTGTAAGCAGAGGGATTGTACGGATAAATATAAGGGAACTGCGAAGCGCGACCGGCAGCTCGTTTCAAGTAAGAATTGTAGGAGAAAAACGGGTTGGCGCTATACGGCCCCCCTAAGTAAGGCAAGCCAATGCCTCGAGTTAAGGGATAAAGCAGCGACTGGCCAATGCCAAGATACCAATAAGGGAATTGCGCTTGGGCAGGAGCAGCAACGATACTGGCCGAAAAAATACTCAAGGAGAAACCGACTAAAAGTCGCTTACAAGCAGCCTTTGAATTTCTTTTGCTGTTAACATCGGCCTTCATACGAGCAATCCTACTGCAATTGTTTAGAATGATACTACGAGTTTAAGCATGATACGGCAAACTCTACTTCTCGATTTATAACAGAAAAGCCGCAGCGTCACCAGGTTATGACTTTGCTTCTCGGAAGATTTCAGCTCACCTCAAGGATCTGAAATTGCTCCACTTCATCTAGCAATTTATGCAATTCCACAGCCACAAGCACATTGTTTTCAACTACAACCACAACTTGCTGCACATCAGGGAAACAGTCACTCCAGGTGGAGCAGCGCAAATTGTCGCAGTTAAAATAACCAATGGAGCGAATGTTACCAGCTGGCGGTTTAACCTCGGGTCGGCAAACGGGACCATCCCATAAAAGAGTATCGCCAATTTTGTAGGAGTGGTTAGTTAAGGCACCGACACGAAACCCCACACCAGAACTGATGCTTTCTTGACAGAAAGGGCAGTTCAATGTGGGGTATATCGTGTTGAAACTAGGAGTGCTCAGAAAATGACCCTAAAATTTGACTCTAGAATATTGGCATAATTCTAGATGATTCTAGCGTCGATTATCTGGAAGTGCACGAAACCAGTTTGCTAGCAGCCTGAAGCTTTTTTACTTCCTCAATCTTTTGCTGAGCTAGCGTGTCAGCAGCTTGATGAGGAGGAATGCCTTGGCTGGCAGAGATTTCAAGGATGTTTTCAATGGTGTTGTAGACCTGCGCAACCTTGGCCACTACCTTCTCATGGTTGTAGCCATCGAGTTCAGCAGCAACGTTGATTAAGCCGCCCGAGTTGATGGCATAGTCAGGAGCGTAAACGATTTTGCGGCTAAAGAGATCGAAGCCGTCAGAATCAACTTCTAACTGATTGTTAGCTGAACCAGCCACTACTTTGCACTTCAACTGTGGAATTGTGCGGGCGTTCAAGGCAGCACCTAAGGCGCAAGGAGCGAAGATATCGCAATCTACGCCGTAAATTTGATCAGGAGCAACCACTTCAGCACCAAACTCTTGGACAACTTTTTCAACTTGACCAGGATAGATATCGGTGATGATCAGCTTAGCGCCGGCTGCAGACAGGTAGCTGGCTAAGTGATAACCAACGTTACCAACCCCTTGAATGGCAACTTTAACGCCTTCTAGACTTTCACCCAAACCAGCAAACTTGTAAGCAGCTTTCATCCCCTGGAAGACACCAAAAGCAGTCATGCCAGATGGGTCGCCACTTCCGCCTTCGTTAGAGCCGCCAACAGCATACTTGGTGATACCACGCATAGTATCGATATCAGCGACGGTCATACCGACGTCTTCTGCTGTAATGTACTTCCCTTGAAGTGATTCAACAGCACGAGCAAAAGCTTTAAGCATTTCAGGAGTTTTCTCGGTGTGCGAATCAGCCATGATTACAGCCTTACCGCCACCCAATTTCAAACCAGCTACAGCGGCCTTGAAAGTCATGCCACGGGATAATCTGAGCACGTCGCGAACAGCAGCTTGTTCGTCTGTATATTTCCACATTCTGCAACCGCCAAGAGCTGGCCCTAAAACGGTGCTATGTACGCCAATAATGGCTTTCAGACCACTTTCTTTATCATGAAAGAAGGTGACTTGTTCGTGACCATAAGTCTCTAAATCGTGGAACACTCCTAGCATACCTTCTCCTTGTTAAACTCTCAGTTAAAGTGTGTATCGAGCTATCTATCGGACCGCTGAAAGACATGCGCTGAAACAACCAAATTGAAGTGGGAAATCAATCGATTCATCTTCAGCAACAAATCTGTGTCAGTTTTACAACTTTTCTTTACGCCTCTCGACAATCGTTAGGTTATCGCAATTATCTCCAAGAGAAAGACAGAGCTATGGATACATCAGTTTTGAACAGAAAAATGGACAAACTCAAAGCTTGGACCATTCTCACAAAACTACTATCTCCTATATTCCGTAGTCAGACCGCAATCACTTGCTATTGCTTCGAAATCAGCATCTGCGCCCGAAATATTAAAGGCTGCGCCAGCTAAAACAATCATTGCTTTTTTCTCATGCAATTTTCACGGACAGATAGACAGTCGCGAGTTGGTAGAGCGACTAATCCCTAACTACATAAGTAGTTCTCCCACTTATATAGAAAGACTCAACTAAAAATGGCTTGTGAGTCGCCAGCGCACAGAGTGAAGCTTAACTACATCTTTCATCTCCATCCCCCCGGAACAACTTTCTCAAGCCTCTGAACCACTCCTATCTTCGACGCCTTTTTCAACGTCTCACGACGCCGGGTCGAATACAGAGTGCTTCAAGCTCGACTTAGTGCTACCGGTTGGGAGGATTTGGCAGATGCGTTTCTTGCACCAGGACACGCGCTTCTCTTCCGAACACGTTGTTCTCCCTCAATCAGCCTCCGGGCACCGTTAGGAGATCTTGCCATGACCACCACCACCACCGCCCCCGTTGCCGTCGCCTCGCCGATCAACGTCACCGTCAACCAGATCGTCACCGGCAAGGTGTCGCGCCGCAAAGACCGCAACGCCAAGGGCCTGCTCATCGAGATCGAAGGCAACCCCATGGCCTACCTGCCCGTCATCGCCCTGGCCGGCCGCAACCGTTCCGAGCGTGACGCCCGTTTCGCCAGCCTGGTCAACGCCGCCGGCAGCGAAATCGAAGTGGCCATCGTCAGCGCCGACATGGAGGAGATCAAGGGTGTCGCGGTGCCGCGCATCAAGCTGAGCGAGACCAAGGTCTTCGCCCTGCGCGATGAAACCGCCCGCATCGAGCGCGAACACGCCCTGATCGACGCCGTCAGCGCCATCACGGTCGGCGAAGTCGTCAGCCTCACCGTCAGCGGCCCCGCCACCACCAAGAGCGACAAGAACGACGGCAGCATGCACTGCTTCGGTGTCTTCGTCGATGTCGCCGGCATCAAGGGCCTGCTGCACGTGAGCGAAGTGGCCGGCGATCATCCCAAGGCCCAGCGCACCCGCCTCGACAGCATGACCACCGGCAGCACCGTCGAAGTGGAGATCATCGAAGCGCGTGTCGAAGGTGGCCGTGCCTTCGTCCGTGTTTCGGAGAAGGCGGCGGCGGTGAAGAAGGCGATGGAACGCCTCCCCGTGGGCAGTAAGGTGTCGGCCACCGTGGTGGGCAGCGACGTGGTCGGCAACGAACACGGGCTGATCGTCAACATCGGCGGCATCAAGGCCTTCCTGCCCGAAGCCGACGCCAACGTCACCAACATCGAGTCGCTCACCAAGAGCCGTGGCCAGACCGTCAAGGTCACCATCACCGCCGGCTTTGTCGACGGCATGGTCAAGGTCACGCGCAAGGGCAAATAAGCCCAAGCAGCCCTCTAGGGCTCAACCAGCAGTACTAGTTCAGCAGTACTAATTCAGCAGTACCAGTGCAGCGGTAAGTGGTGCCCAACATCAACTGCCGCTGCGCTGTCTTCCTCTTCGCCAGAAGCTTTGGCACCACATCGAACCTTTGCCAACACTGCCAAACAGCCTAAGCAAGGTTCTCGCCCAACTCCTCACTTTTGGAGCTCTCATGAACATCACCAAAAACGAATTCTTCTTCCGCCTGATCGCCATGTCCATCATCGGCGCTGCTGCGGCCCTCATCGGCGTCACCTCCTCGTCCTGGTGGGCCGGCGGCCTCTTCGGCCTGCTCTTCGGCATGGTCTTCACCCTCTACGATCAGCGCATCCTCGCCCAGAAGGTCTTCGGCAAGGTCGGTCAGGAGCCCTTCACCTGGTACCTCGCCCACGCGGTGCTGGGCGGCATCGGCTACGTCGCCATGGTCTACATCTTCGGCTTCGCTTTCGGCATCACGGCCGCCGGCGGCTGGCTCTTCTACACCGCAGCCACCATCACCTACGCCATCCTCTGCGAACGCAGCCTGCGTCAATTCCTCTACCTGCTGCCCATCTGGCTGGCCACGCGGCGCTGAACGACCCACAAGAACGGCTTTCGCTAAGCCGTCGCTAACAACAACTTCATCCTGATTTTTCGGACGCTGCAAAACCGCGCTTGTACAGGCGTTTTGCGGCTCCATTGTTTTCTTTTTCAGCTGAATCTATTAGCTTATATAGTTATAGCAGCG
>CALRJJ020000036.1:0-14600 GCA_943367505.1 Flavobacterium psychrophilum
CTTGTCTTGGCGGTCTTTTCTGACTTGCTCTGGTGATAGCTTCATTAACTCAGTCATTTGCGCCACGATTGCTTTCTTTAGATTCTCAGCGGCTGTTTGATAGTCGTGATGTGCACCACCCAGTGGCTCGCTAATAACCTGATCTATCACTCCGAGCTGGAGAATCTCTTTGGCTGTCATCTTCATGGCCTGACAAGCTTCAGATACTTTGTCATTAGAGCGCCAGAGAATTGAGGCGCAGCCTTCAGGTGTAATAACTGAATAAACAGAGTGCTCAAGCATCAAAATTCGGTTAGCTACGCCTATGGCCAGGGCTCCACCGGAGCCACCTTCACCGGTCACAGCTGCCACCACAGGTACAGTCACTCCTGCCAATTCCATCAAATTTTCGGCAATCGCTTGCGACTGATTATGCTCTTCAGCTGTAAGCCCTGGGTAAGCACCAGGTGTATCGATTAAGCAGAGAATCGGTAAATGGAATTTATTAGCATGGTGAAAAAGCCGCAAGGCTTTGCGATAACCTTCGGGCTGTGGCATACCAAAATTGCAATGCTGTTTATCTCGCAGGGTACGGCCTTTCTGGGTACCAACCGCGACCATCTTGATACCATCAATTTCCAACAAGGCACCAACCATAGCACCGTCGTCTACGCCCTTGCGATCGCCGTGCAACTCAACCCAGCCGGGATCCCAGGTAGAGAAGTAATCACGGGTGTAAGGCCTTTGTGGATGACGAGCAATGGCCAAGTGATCAATTGGTCGGAGATTTGAATACAAAGAACGCTTGAGTGAATTGTATTGATCTTGCATACGCTCAAGATCGCCTTCCAACTCTGGATTGTCCGATAGCTGCTTTTCCAGAGCTTCCATATTTTGAGCAAGGATAGCCAATGGCTGCTCAAACTCTAGTGGTATCGGTTTTTTTTCGACAGTAGCCATAGCACTCCAGCCTATTGATTGACTTATTGATGTTGAGGGGGGAGAAGGAAAGGGTTAGGTTCTAAGTTCGCCCGGCGGCAGAAGGCTCACCGCTGACTTTTTTTTCTGCAGCAACTTTAGGGGCTGGTTTGTGAAAAGCAATCAAACGAGCGAGGGTTTCTTTCAGCTTGTTGCGGCTTACAACCATATCGACGTGACCATGCTTCAGCAAATATTCAGCAGTCTGGAAATCAGCAGGCAACTTTTGCCTGATAGTTTGCTCAATTACACGCCGACCAGCAAAACCAATACGGGCCCCAGGCTCAGCAATGATAAAGTCACCCAGCATGGCAAAACTAGCCGTGACGCCACCAAAAGTGGGCTCGGTCAAAATTGATATATAAAGATTGCCAGAATCAGCAAATGACTTGAGAGCAGAGCTAGTTTTAGCCATCTGCATCAAACTCAAAATGCCTTCCTGCATTCGCGCACCACCAGAGCTACTAACCACAATCAAGGGTGAATTGCGCTCCATGGCGGCCTCAGTCAGTCGGGTCACTTTCTCACCCACCACCGACCCCATAGACCCCCCGAAGTGGCCAAAGTCCATGCAACCAAGAGCAGCTTCATGACCATCAATACGACAAAGACCTGTCAAGACAGCTTCACGTAAGCCCGATTTGCGGGTGGCTTCGTCTTGTCTTTTCGTATAGGCCTCTGTATCGAAAAATGTCAGTGGATCTGATGAACGCATGTCAGCATCTAGCTCATCAAAGGATCCTTCATCGGCCAATTGCTCAATGCGATCAAGGGCGCCGACACGGAAGTGATAATCGCACTTAGGACAAACATCCAAGTTAGTGCGCAAGTCACGGGTATAAAGCAGTTCCCGACATTGGAAGCACTGCTTCCAGAGAGCGCAGTACTCGTCTGTTGTCAGGGGCTGCTTAATCACTTCCTGAATCTCTTTACGCTTTTGGCGGCTAGCGAACCAGTCTTTTAAGTCCATCTCTTCCAACTCTTCCATAATGATGGGCAGGGAGGCACAGATTACTGCTAGCAGCAATACTGACAGTAATATACGCGAAGGGTGATTATAGCACTATGGTACCTGGCCAATTTGCCCAACATCAGTACTGTGGCTGTCTTTAAACAATATTGCCGCTAGAATGATGCGAACTTAATCAAATCTGCCCCTCAAGAACAGAAAAGACAATGTCAAAACGGCACACAAACAGCAGTAGCAATCAGCGCAAAAGCTTGTCTCACTTCTTCTTGCCTGAGCAGGCCTTTAAAGAAGGAGACGGGCAGATAGGGAGCCTGGTGCAGATGGATGACGGGGCAGTAGTTCATCAACTGCAACACGTCCTGCGCTTCGAAAAAGGAGATCTAGTCAATCTGCTAGATGGCCGAGGCAATATGTGGCTGGCCAAGATTTGCCAGGTCACCCGCAACCTGGTCACTTTCGAATTACTTGAGCTACTCACCGATGCGCAGAAGGAAAGTTGTTCAAATTATCAAGTTATCAGCCTGCTGCCACTGCTCAAAGGTCCTCGATTTGAGTGGGCCCTAGAGAAACTTACAGAATTAAAAGTCGATCGCATCATCCCCTTTGCCTCAGCACGTACTGTGGTGAAAGCCAAAGTTAAAGAAGAGAGCGAAGGCCGACAAAGGCGTTGGCAAAACATCGTAAAAGAAGCTGCCGAGCAATCAGAAAGGTTACGTTTACCAGTTATCGACCCACCGATCACCCTTGAAGAAATGCTCAAGCTAGAAGAGCTCAGTTCAACAAAAGGGGCTCTGAATCTGCTTTTGAGTGAGCGCGACCAGGCACCAAATATAGTTCAAATTCTAGAGTCAAAAACCACAGCGAGCGCTGCGCTTGGCAACCAGGCCCGTATTCGAATTTGTCTGCTTGGCGGCCCGGAGGGTGGTTTCACCGACGAAGAAAAAGCTCTGATTTTAGCCAGCGGTTTTCAAAAAGCTTCACTCGGTAGCACTATTTTGCGAGGTGAGACAGCTGCCATTTTGGCCGCCGGAATTGCTTACGCAATAGCCTCAACCTTAGACTAAAGAAATTTAGTGCACCATTGGAGATATCACAGAGGTCTTTGCATAAGGCATATATTCAGCACCACTTAAATGTAAGCAGAGCAACCCGGATAGCTAAAACAGATATAGATTTCACCCACTGACAAAGCACCACTGGGCCATCAGGGCAAAGATAAATTTTCTGTGGAGACTTGACAAAGGGATCTTATCCGAGCGTTAATAGTAGGCGTCGGTGGTGGCATCGGTGGTGATGCTTTTTCGACCGCCACAAACGCAAAAAACTTCTGGTCGCACGGTTTGCTCAAAAAAACCGAAAGTAGCTCGCTAGCAAAATGCCTGACCAAACCAGTCTTTACCAAACACCTAGAGGAAACTCCGCAGTGGCTGCCAATCTCGCAAAAGTGAGAGAAGCTATCGACGATCAAGCCGTAAGGTTGATCGCCGTTACCAAGCATGCCACCAATGCTCAGATTGAAGAAGCGTTTTCTCTCGGAGTTAGTGAATTTGGTGAAAGTCGCGTACAAGATGCTTTAAAAAAACGTGACGAGCTGCCACCACACGTAGCACTAAATTCAAATTGGCATTTTATCGGACACTTGCAGTCAAACAAGGTCAAGCAAGCTGTTGGCAACTTTGCTTTAATTCACTCAGTTGACTCTCTTAGCCTGGCCGAAGAGGTTTCTCGCATCGCTTGCCAAAAAGGCACCACTCAATCAATTCTCCTGCAAGTCAAAATTTTGCCAGACGATTCAAAATCAGGATTCACAAAAGAAGAACTTTGCAAAAATCTTTCGACCATCCTGGCTCTACCTTCTATAAAGGTAGAAGGTTTAATGACAATTACGCCTCTAACAAATGACGTAAAGCTATGGCACGAGAGCTTTAGCGGTCTTAGCTCCCTGCGCGACCAACTCAACCGCGAATTTGGTATTTCCCTCAAAGAACTGTCGATGGGAATGTCAGATGACTGGCGAGAAGCCATCATATGTGGTTCAACTATGATTAGGCTCGGTAGAGCAATTTTTGGCAATTAGCCCCAAGCAAGTTTTCCCAGCGGCAACAAGAAACGTAAAAGTAGAGACGTAAGAATAGACAATCAGCGGTATAGACAATTTTATTAGACCAATAGGGTAAGGAGGAAAGTAGTGAGCATCGTTCAAAAGTTCAAAAGCTTCTGGTTTGGGCCTGCAGATAACTACGAGCGCGAGGATTTCGAAGATCTTTTTGAGACTTCCGACGACGTTTACGCTACCAATGGACAACTAGCACTCGATCCGGTTGCACATGCTCAAGAGCCTGTGAAGCCAGCAAGAGTTCACCAAATGCTTCCTGGCACCGGCGCCAAAATATTGGATCATCCCAATGCTCAAGCCGTCAGCGAAGTACTGGTTATTGAACCTCGACAGTTCGTAGAGTCATTGGATATTGTTGCACATCTTCGTGGTCGCAAATCAGTCCTTCTCAATCTTCACATGCTCGACAACGAAGGCTCACAAAGAGTAGTCGATTTCCTATCTGGTGCTTGCTGGGCCATTGATGGCCACCAACAACGCATTGGTGACGGTGTCTTCCTCTTCGCCCCAGCCAGCGTAACCATCAGCTCTGAGTCAACTTCCTCTAAGGCCATCAAAGAAGCCTTCTGGAACAAAGCTCAACCTATGTAGTACTTAACTACAAAGTTCAGGAATCCCGGAAACCAGGAAACAAGAAAAACGGAATCTCGGAAACCCTTCAGGAATCAATTAGTTCAAGGCGCAGGTAACACAGCACTTTGGTAACAGAAAAAAGGAGCAAGCAATTGCTCCTTTTTTTTATGCACTAATTATCAACTAAAAGGCTTTGAGGTACCACTGCCGCGGATTAGAAGCGACATTGTTGCAGTAGATACTAAAATGCAAATGGGGTCCATTGGCCCGACCAGTTTGGCCAACGGCACCTATTAACTGCCCAGCATCAACTTTCTGTCCCAATTTAACATTGATTTTCTGCATATGAATGTAGAAAGAAACCACTCCCTGTCCATGATCTATTGCCACAGTATTACCGTGCAGCTTAAACACACCAGTACTGGCCAAGACCACCACTCCTGGTGCGCAAGCAACAATAGGGCTACCCTGGAAACCAGCGTAATCTAAGCCACTATGAAAATAGTCTGGCAAAAGCTTTCCATTAACAATGCGGCGCAGACCAAACCCGGCCGAAAGACGGGCTTTAGAAGGGGCATTAAAATTCTTAGTCCAGTGACGCACGGGCGAAACTGTAGCTTTTGCCTTATCGACGGCTTCTTCTTCGCCCTTAGCCATATTGAAATTGTTTTTGGATGGTGGCAAAGTCAATCTCTGCACCGGATAATGCGCATCCATAACAATCACACGAGTTGATAACGCTCCGACAGAGACAGCAGCAGAGCCGACCTTCTGTACCACTGGCACCGTCAATAGTGCGCGGTAAGCGGGGCCATCTTCAGTATCAAAAGGAAAAAGCTTATATTTATTGCCGAGAAATTCGATCAACGGTGGCTCAGAACCGGGCTCTAGAGCCAGTTCTTTAGCCAAAACAGTAAGCTCAATCACCTCTCCTTGCTTCGGTCGAAAGGTGGAGAGTTTAAGCGGCGATATTGCCGCCGCCTCATCTACAGAAGAAAGTTCCTCAGCCTTTTTAAGGGAATGACCTCCGCTGGGGGCAGCCCCTGCAGAGGTCAAACTTAGCACTGATAGAACTAACGGAAGAACACCGAAAAAAGCGGTTTTAGATTTTTGCAGCAAGATACTTAGATATTCCTTCAGCTTAAGGTGCGCACCTAATCAAGATACTAGCTAAGCATACAGGTTTTTCCCGAGTATTTAAGCTCTACTCTTCGGCAGCAGCAGGTACCAGGCGATCAATTGCTTCTTTCAACGCTGGAATTTTATCGATAGGCAAAGCGATTCCCTTTTTAGTGGGCTTCTCTTCTTGATCTTTATCAACGTACCATTCACGAATATGGAGGTACTTTGTACCGCGGTATTCACCAATGTAGACGTTAATGGTCTCACCACGTGCTTTCTCGTGGATTGTGATTCTTTCTTCCAAGTCCTATCCTCCTGGTCTTAGATAAGTATTCTTGCGGCGATTCTCTAGTGCTATAAAAAACTCAATGGTCCCAGCTATTCTTGTTAGCTATTGTTGCTAGCTCTTCTATCTGCCACGTAGACAATCAAAACCAAACAGATCTAGAACTAAGTATATATAAATTATTTTCTAGTTAAAGGATCAGTATAAGATCTATCTAGTTATCAGACAGATCTCGGAGCTATCTTCTAAAAATGAGCCAATTAATAGACCAAGTAGAGATAGAAGTGATCTCCGGCGACGGTGGCAACGGCGCTGTCATGTGGCGCAAAGAAAAGTATGAGCCCATGGGCGGGCCTTACGGTGGCAACGGTGGTCGCGGCGGCAGCGTTTATCTGGAGGCCACCAACGACTTGAGCACCCTGGTAGATTTTCGCTTCAAGCAAAAGTTTGAGGCGCAACCAGGAGTCAAAGGTGCCAACAAAAATTGCCATGGCAAGGCTGGAAACGACATCACCATAAGGGTTCCGGTAGGAACCGTGGTGAAAGATTTGAACACCGACCGGGTCATTGCCGATTTAATCAAAGACAAACAAAGAGTGCTAGTGGCCGAAGGTGGATATGGCGGCAAGGGTAATTGCGAACTAGCCACCCCGACCAAGCGTGCACCGCACTATTGCGAGCCTGGTCAACCAGGCATAGCCAGACGCCTACAGCTGACTCTGAAATTGCTAGCCGATGTCGGCATCATTGGCATGCCAAATGCGGGCAAATCGACCCTTCTAGCGGCCGCTACAAGGGCAAAACCAAAGATTGCTGATTATCCCTTCACTACCCTCGAGCCCAACCTCGGTGTGGTCAAACCAGAACGCGGTCAAGGATTTGTCATGGCTGACATCCCCGGCTTGATTGAAGGAGCCTCGCAAGGCATTGGTCTAGGCCATAACTTTCTCCGGCACGTTGAGAGAACCAGGCTCCTGATTCACATGGTTGACATCAATTCGGCAGACCCCTTAGCCGATCTCCAGACCATTAACAAAGAGCTGGCTCTTTACGACAAAGATCTGAGTTCACTGCCCCAGCTAGTTGTGCTTAATAAAGCCGAAATGATGATGGAAGAAGAGGCCCAGGCAATTAAAGAGAGAGTTATCGCTGCTCTTTCTAGCCAGAAGCCAAAAACCCTCTATGAGGACGATCTAAAGCTCAAAGAGAGCGTCTTTTTGATGTCGGCTTATTCTCGGGTAGGTGTGCCTGAATTGCTAGAACTAACTGGCAAGTTGGTTACCCGCCTGAAAGAATTGGCCGCAGCTGAGGAACCAGCTCACATTGAAGAAGATGCCGCCGCAGTAGATCACGGCAGCACTGGCTTCGAAGTAATAAAAATCAAGGGCGGATTGCTGGTAGAGAGCGATCGGGTCGATCGCATTATCCAGGTCACCAACTTGAAAGAACCTGAGTCTCTTTTCAGCCTCTGGCAGAGGCTTAGGGCTATGGGTGTAATCGACGCCTTAATTGAGAACGGGGCAGAGCCTGGCACCGACGTCACTGTCGGGGGAATAATCTTTACCTTCGGCGAAGGCATGCAGTAAATAATATTTACGCAGCGGTAAGCAAGCGAAAACTTCCTCCAGATTAAGACTCTGGAGGAAGTAACAATGTCATGGCTTCAAGTCTTACTTAGCAGCCTTTTGAGCTTTTGCTGGCTTGCTTTCAACCTGGCTAGCTTCTTTCACAAGCTTCTTCACTTGACGAACAACGGCTGCTTTCTTAGCCACAACTTTCTTGCGAGCTCTTTCAGCTACCTTGACTGCTCTCTTCATGCCTTTTTGCTGAGCCATTTCTGGATCTCCCTAACTTTTATGCTGATGCGGATCTTGATATCGAGTTGAGCATGATACTACACCCAAAGATTGCCAAGATACCTGATGCATCCTTTGGTTGAGCTAGGTAACGAATCGATCACAGTTTTTCCCACTGGCGGGAAGAGCGTAAGCGAGGGCAGATCTTTGATTGGCAGGTAGTCAACAGCAGCGAGAACTGGCTCGTCACCTAACTTCAAAATACCGCCGACGACATGAGCCGTGAGATAGACGTTGACAATATGCCGAGAGCGATCAGGCGCAATTGCTTCAGAAAGAAAAACAAATTCATCCACTTTCACATCGAGGCCAGTTTCTTCTTTCATCTCGCGCACAGCGCATTCTTCAAAAGTTTCACCATACTCAAGACGCCCACCAGGAAGCACCCAATATTGCCGATTGCCCTTGCGGTGCTTGACCAGCAAGATCTGTTCACCCTCGACCACAATCACCGAAATGCGAGTGGTAGGAATATTTTGGGCTGACCGCTTGGCGTTTTTGAATCTAGGTCTTGGCAAAGTGACTCCCTAAAAGCGTCCCGAGTAAAGACACTTATATAATATGACAATTTCTGTCTAGAAAAATTGCAAATCGCAACGACTGTGAGCTTTTCAAGGTAAGCAACTGGGCTCATCTGCTAATCTAAGCAAAAGTTCAACGCAAACGCTCAACATTACTCAGGTTTGAAAGATGGAAGCTCAAGAATTCGAAGCCAAGATAACAGCCTTGGTCGCTAGTGCGCTCAGTGCTATTGATAACACTGCCGACTTAGATAGCCTTGAAAATCTCCGAGTGCAGTACCTCGGACGCGAAGGCGAACTGACCATAATGCTGCGCGGCCTCTCTAGTCTAGACAAGGCCATTCGCCCCAAAGCGGGACAGTTGGGCAACCAGGCCAAACTACAGATTGAGCAAGCGCACGACGGCAAACGCAGCCATTTATACGACAGTACCCTCAACCAGCGTTTGGCTACCGAAGTAATCGATGTCACCACCCCTGGCACTAGATGCTTGAGTGGTCATATTCACCCACTGAGCCAGATCAGCAACGAAATTATCAGCATCTTTTACAGCATGGGCTTCACTGTCGCTGATGGACCTGAAGTTGAAACCGACTATTACAATTTTGATGCCCTAAATACTCCAGCTTCGCATCCAGCTCGAGATGAGCAAGATACTTTTTATACAAATATTGGCCCCTCAAGCTTGCTGCGCAGCCAGACTTCGACAGTGCAAATTCGGGTTATGGAGAACACCAAGCCACCGTTGCGCATCATTGCCCCAGGCCGTGTCTATCGCAATGAAGAAGTGAATGCTCGCAAATATCCGCTTTTCCATCAGGTGGAAGGTCTTTTAATTGACAAAGACGTCAACTTTGGTCAACTCAAAGGAACGCTCTCAGCCTTTATTCAAGCCCTTTTCAAAAAGCCAGTAAAAATTCGTTTTCGTCCAGACTTCTTTCCTTTTACAGAACCAAGCGCCGAACTCGACAGTGAATGCCCATTTTGCAGCGGCAAAGGTTGCAAAACTTGTGGCGGGCGCGGTTGGCTAGAGCTACTTGGTTGCGGTATGGTCGATCCCAATGTTCTCAAAGGCGTAGGAATTGACCCGGAAGAATGGAGTGGTTTTGCTTTTGGTATGGGGCTAGAACGTCTTGCCATGCTGAAATATGACATCAATGACATTCGCAATTTCTATACTAATGACATGCGTTTTTTGGAGCAGTTCTAAATGAAACTTTCATTCGACTGGCTATCTGAGTTCGTCGACTTGAGCGGACTTACCGCTCACCAGGTAGCCGAGAAGCTTACTATGGGCGCTTTTGAAGTAGAAGAAGTTACTATAATTGGCCCCGATTTAGAAGGTCCGATTGTTGTTGGCGAAATCATAGAGATTCATCAGCATCCTAATGCCGACAAAATTAGGCTAACAAAAACCCGCATCAAAGAAGGGGAAGAGCCCCTCGATATCGTTTGCGGTGCGGCCAACATCGAAGTAGGCCAAATCATACCTGTGGCTCTACCAGGCGCAAAAGTAGTAAATCGCCATGATGGCTCAGCCCTATTAATCAAGGCTTCCGCCATTCGTGGTGTCAAATCGAATGGCATGCTTTGCTCGCCACCAGAATTAGGTATTGCTAAAAATTTGCAAGATCCCGGCCAAGATGAAGGCATCTGGATCTTGAATAAGAACGGCAGCAGACCAGCTTCAGAGCTAGTTTTAGGCAGCGATGTATTGCCTTTACTGCCCAGCAAAGCTGACTACATTCTCCACGTAGAGCCTCGCTCAAACAGAGGCGATGCCCTCTCAGTCAGAGGCTTAGCTCGCGAAGTCGCAGCGCTATTTGGACGGCCTCTAAAGAAACCAGATTGGTCATTAGCCGATCTGCAAAAGAGTCTCGGTGAAAAAACGCCAGCTAGCAAATTTAGCAAGGCCATTGTCGAAAGCAGTAGTGACTGCCCTTACATCACCTTGCGAGTGATGGAAGGCATAGAAATTGGCCCCTCACATCCAGCCATTGCCGCCCGCCTAGAAGCAATTGGCATGCGCACCGTAAACAACGTTGTTGATATCACCAACTATGTCATGCACGAACTCGGTCAGCCGCTGCACGCCTACGATGCCAAACATTTAAAGAGCGATAACTTAGCTGTGCGTCGGGCAACAAATGCCGAAACCATCACCACCATTGATGGCAAAGAACGCAAACTCAATAACGAGATGCTAGCCATTGCTGACGACGACACTATTGTTGGTGTCGCCGGTGTGATGGGCGGCAAAGACAGCGAAATATCAGATCAAACAACGGCTCTTGTGCTCGAAGCAGCATGCTTTGCACCAGCAGTAGTGAGACGTGGCTCCCGTTTGTTGGGCTTGTCTAGTGATGCCAGCCTGCGCTTTGAGCGGGGCATAGATCCAGCCAGCGTGCGCCACGCCGCCGAACGTGCAGCTTTTCTCATTGCTCAGTATTGCTCGAAAGAAGGCAATGCCGTAGTTGGACCACTGATTGAAGCAGGTTCTAACCAGGTCGAACCAGGACAAGTAACCCTGCGCTCCTCGCAGATAAAACGAATTCTTGGTATCGAGGTTAGCCCTGAACGCATCAAAGAATTACTCACTCCACTTGGCTTCACCGTAAAAGGTGAAGGTGAGACGATTGAAGTAAGCGTGCCTAGCTTCCGCAAAGAAGACGTTAAACGCGAAATCGATTTAATAGAAGAGGTTTGTCGACTGAATGGCTACGATGCCATTGTCCCCTCCATGCCTGCCGCCACAATGGCAGTGGCAAGGCCAGATGACACTTTAGATCTAGCAAAAAATGCCTTGACTGGCATGGGTCTATCCGAAGCCTGGCTATCCAGTCTGGTACCAGCAGATCAAGCCGGCATCGATAAGCACTTGGCGGTAGAAGTACTAAATCCACTTTCAAAAGACCACCAACTAATGAGGCAGAGTCTTGTGCCTGGCTTAATTAATGCCTGTGGCTACAACCAAGATCGCGGCCGCAAAGATGTGTGGCTCTTCGAATACGGTCGCGTTTACTTTAAAGAGCTACAAAAAGAGAACAAAAGCACAGGCGTGCGCGAAGACAATCACTTGGCTGGACTAGTATCAGGCCAGCGCTTCAAATCTATCAATCAAAATAGTCCGGCTGTTGATTATTCCCTTGCCAAAGGCATGGTCGAAAATTTATTGAGCTCTCTAAATATTGATGAGAGAAAGCTGGCCTGGAGATCAATCACAGATAGTGAAAGTAACTCGCTGCCCTGGCTGCATCCTTATAGAACTGCAGTGCTGACACTGAATCGCCCGGCCAAACCAAACCCTAATAAAGATGCAAGCGCCACCAGCTTGTTTGAAAGCAATATTGCCCTTGGCTACGTCGGTGAATTGCATCCTCGTTTTGCCGACAGTAAAGGTCTGAGAGACAAAGCCTTTGTTTTTGAACTTGACATTGATCGCCTTAAGAAGGAACGCAAACAGAAAAAATTTGCCGGCATTGCCACCAGCCCTGAAATAGTTCGAGACATCACCGCCGACTTTGATGCGACTGATAAAGATGTTTCATATGAGCAAGTTTCAAAACTAATCTGGAAACAAGCTGGCAGCAATCTGCGAAATAGCGAATTGGTGAGTGTTTATAGGGCCTCAGCAGAATCAAAGAAGTTTTCTATGACCTGCCGCTTGACCTTCCAACATCCAAGCGAGACTCTGACAAACGAAGAAATCGACAAAGTTCTTACGACCATTCGTGAAAGTTTGAGCCGCGATTTGGCTGCGTCGTTTAGACTATAAGCTTAGAAAGCTTTTGAATACCGAGCTGTTAGTAATTGCTTCGCCGGGTATAAAAAGCTTGGGACAACGAAGAGTAGACAGGCAAAGGTAGACTAGCAAAGATTCATGCACAGGCTCAAATTCCGGAAAAGTTGGATAGGCTTGCTGGCTTTGGTCGGTGGAGCAATCATCATGACCGTGATTCGTCTGAATCCGTTCAGCACAGGAACGACCTTTGACTTGCCGTTTCTTTGGATAATACCAGCCCAGATTCTCCTGCCTTTATTCGTCGCGTTTTATCAGTACCGAGCTTGCCCCACTGTCCAGCAGTTTGCCGGTTACCTCTGGCTCTGCTCCATGATCTGTTTTATGGGAACACTTGGCAATATATTCGGCGATCCCATGGCCATAATCCAGCAAGATTGGCTGGTGCATTTCAACGCCGTACAACTTGGCGTCATGAACATTGCCTCTTTAATGGCCGCCATCAATTTAATGCAAGCCGAAGAAATGTCGAGCTTTGCCGACGCCAAAGTGGCGGAAGCACAGCTAGGCCGCTTGAAAGCTGCCAAAGTTGACCCAGAAGCCCAAATTAAATGGGAAAAAGCAGCTTCCCATGCGCAAGCTCAAGCAGACGGACGCAGCTTACGCTCGACCATGACCAATTTGAAAGCGATAAGCTTGCAAGACCCTTCGCAAACTTTGACATCGCCATCATCGATGCCCAAAGAGATGCCCAAAAGACCAGCGGAACCAGCTGCTGAAGCTGGCAGTTTAGCTAGCCTCTTAGACCGCATCGGAGATGAGCCCGCCGCTGTAGCTGGTGAAGATCTTTTAGAAGTTAACGAGTTCGAGCCCAGTCCCGCTGTTGAAACTATTGCAGCCAAAACGGAAGCGGCAGAACCAGCCTATGCACCATTAGAAAGTAGCTACGAGTTTGGCATTGCAGCCAAGCTGGGTGAACTAGATACAGCCGCAGAAGTGGCTGAACCAGTAAAAGAACCTGTTAAAGAACAGAGCAGCGGCATGATGGGCGCCTTCAAGTCCACCAGCCAATCGACAAAAGAACCTACACCAGTAGAACCGGTGGCCACAGCTACATCACAAGCCAGTCCTCAAGCAGCAGCACAAGCCGCTTCGCAACCGAGCCAAGCTAATGCAGCCCCTGCTGTGTCGCCTACGGCACAGAGCGCAGCTCCTCCCCCAGTCGACTCGCAGTCGGCTAGTGCTTCGAGCACACGCTTGCAAGCAATGAAACGTCGCAACACCAGCACCTTCACCAAACTTCAGTCGCTTTCTTCTAGTACTTCACTAAAACAACAGCCGCTAGATACTACTCCGCAAAATGAACCAGACAGCCTCAAGAGTCTCCTTGATAGACTTGATGACGATCATGTTCAAGAACCGGCACAACCACTGACACCACCAGTAGAGCTAGTGCTTGATACTGTCTTCAAAGCCGATGGCCATCTTGAAGTTGCTGCACCTGTAGTTGAGAAAGCTACAGTTGAAGAAGTCAAAGTTGTATCAGAGCCAGCAGTAGAAGCCGTAACTGAAACACCAACATCAACCACATCTAGCGCTGGACATTCTAGTATCAGTGAACGTCTGACGGCAACGCCTGCAGCAGAGACCGCAGCCGAGATTGCTACAGAGTCACCGCTAGCAACTACACCGTCACTCGCCAATCTACTTGATAAAGCGGAAGAGATTCAAGAACAAGAACCAGAAGTTCTCTTCGCTGGTGGCGTCGATCAAGATTTAGACAACCTCTTCTCCGACCTGACACCGGCCGAAGCACAAAAAGAAGTAGAGAAGGAAGTAGAGCCCGCTCCATTACCATGGAACGATCCCATTGCCGCACTTGAGTTTCCCAAAACTGTCGAAGTTGATCTCAAAGCACTACTGAGCGAACCGCTCGAGTCAGCCCAAGAAGCCGAAGAAAGCCTATCTGCTCCCGTACAAGTAGAAGAACCAGAAGAAGAAGAAGAAATTTCCGGTAGCCTCTTTGACGGTGGCTTAGACACGGACATCGACAATATCTTCTCAGAGTTGGCCCCACCTGAGGCTCAGCAGGAAGTATCGCGCGTAGTCGAACCAGCTAAACCAGCAGAAGTAACAGAAGCTGAAGAAGATGCCGAAGAATCTGAAGGCGCACTATTTGATGGTGGAGTCGATTCAGAAATAGACGACATCTTCTCAAACCTAGCTCCAGCAGAGGCTCTCAAAGAAGTAAAAGATGTTCTCAAGCCAGCTGAAGTAAAAGCAGCACCAGCAGACGAAGACAGTGAAGATGAGGACGGCGAAGAAGAGAGCCTATTTGGCGAAACTCTTGGTGAAGATCTAGACAACATCTTCTCGGGCTTGACCGATGGCCAACAACTGGAAGTCAGCCCTGAGACCTTAGCCAAACTGAAACAAGCACTGCCAGCAGGTGAGCAGGAA
>CALRJJ020000037.1:0-14545 GCA_943367505.1 Flavobacterium psychrophilum
CTATACGTTTCGCTGATAAGTGCTTCAGGGTTCTTTTCTAGCTATCTTTCGAGTGGTGCCACCGATGGCAAACGCTTAAGGCTTGCCAATGAAACTTTTGCTGCCGCCAAAGATTATTTGAGGCAAGTTCGCGCCCAGACTCCGCACGATCAGTCGGTGCTGGCTCAGAGCTTAGATACTTTGGAGAATCAGAGCATTCCTAGCTTTGAGCGTCTCAAAGATGATTGTTTGAAAATGGATAATCAAGCTTCTGGTGAGAATAAACTGTTTGCTCTTTATCAGCTTAAGCCCCTGGTAAAGCAAGCAAGTCGAATTAACGATATCTATACAGCGGTGATAGAAGAATCAGACAAGCAGCGGGAGATTCGCATCGTTGAACAGAGTCAAATAGTTCAACGCATTCGTATCTTGGTGCTCACTTGTCTGCTTTTCAATATTGCCTTTTCAGCTGTTGCTCTCTTTCTCTTCCGTCGCTCATTGCTTTCGCGTTTGCAAGTCATTCTCACTCGCAGTAAGGCTTTGGCTGAGCTTGAAGATGTCGGGCCAGCACTAAGCGGCGTGGACGAATTTGCCGAGATTGATAACTGTATTGTTGAGGCTCGCACTGAACTGGTCGCTGCTGAAAAGTTTCGCTCTCAAGTGGTGGCAATGGTGGCCCACGACATGCGCTCACCGCTGACTTCAGCGTTGACCTCACTTGAGATGATGGAAGAAAAGTTTTTTGGTCCAATTACTCCTGAAGCCGAGAAGAAAGTCGTCTCTATTACAGCCAGTCTCAATCGCCTGGTGTTGTTGATTGATGAATTTCTTGATTTGGATAAGCTGCGGCGCAAAGAATTGCAGCTTGAAATATCAGAGTTTGATCTCGCTGACATGGTGGCCGATGTGGTGGCAAGTCTGGAGGCAATGGCTTCTAGTATTGGCATTTTTATTGAGACTGCAGCTCCGTCATTTACTGTTTCGGCCGATAAGAATAGAATGCGTCAGGTGCTCACTAATTTGCTCTCAAACGCCATTAAGTTTTCTCCCCGAGGCAGCAAAATTATTGTTTCAGCGAGAGACAATCCGAAATACTGGTCTCTATCTGTAATTGATCAAGGCAAGGGTCTTTCGCCAGAAGCAAAGAAAGAGTTATTTCAACCATATTCGCGCAGTGAAGCTTCAGCTTTAGCTATTAAAGGCTCAGGCGTTGGTCTGTTTATTTGTCGTTGGTTTACTGAAGCTCATGGTGGCAAGCTTGAAGCTAAAGCAAATTCTGGCACACCCGGTACTACATTCTGTATGACCGTCCCACGTTAAAATTATAATGTTGGTAAGTGTGGATTCTGGACAAAGTCTGGGCAATTAATTGTGAGTATCGTTAGTAGTGACTTTGCTTATTTGAGGTTAAATTATAATGTCGACTGCAGTTAAATATAAAACTGAGAAGATCGATGGCCTAGACATCTTTTACCGAGAAGCTGGCTCGCCAAGCAATCCCACACTGCTACTCCTTCATGGCTTTCCTACTTCATCTCATATGTTTCGCAACCTGATTCCCAAGTTAGCGGAACAGTTTCACCTGGTAGCTCCTGATTATCCAGGTTATGGCCAAAGTTCGATGCCCTTGGTTGACGAGTTTGAATATACCTTTGACAAAGTCTCTGAAATTATAGACAAACTCCTGCAGCGTCTCAAAATAGAATCATTCGCCATGTATGTTCAAGACTACGGTGCCCCGGTGGGCTATCGCCTGGCGATGAAGCACCCAGAGCAAGTTACAGGTCTAGTTGTACAGAACGGCAATGCCTTTGAAGAAGGCTTGAAAGATTTCTGGATACCGATTCGTGCTTACTGGAAAGAGCGCACTCCTGAACATACCGATGCCCTTCGTGGTTTGCTTAAGTTAGAGGCCACAAAATGGCAGTACACAGAGGGGGCGCGCAACGTTGAGAATATTAGCCCTGATGCCTATACGCTCGACCAGGCTTTGCTGGATCGCCCGGGTAACAACGACATTCAATTGCAGATGCTTTATGACTATGGCTCCAATCCTCCGCGTTATCCCGCTTGGCAGGAATTCTTTGCTAAGTATCAACCACCGACCTTAATTGTTTGGGGCAAGAACGATCAAATCTTTCCTGCCGATGGTGCTCATCCCTACACTAAAATTCTCAAAGATATTGAATTCAATTTGTTAGACACCGGTCATTTCGCTTTAGAAGAAGATGTAGACTTTGTTGCAGAGAGAATTCAAAAGTTTCTGTTGCCAAAGTTGAAGCCGGCTTTGCAGAAAGTCAGTGGCTAATTCTTCTAGTGTTTACCTGTTAGCTTGAGCGGAGACCCTCATTAATGCTGGAGAATTCACCATCACCTGCCAAGATTGTCAGTCTATGTGTGAGCAAGCCAAAGTCAATTATGTACCAGGGCCATGAACTTCGTACCGGCATTTTCAAAGAGCCGGTACAAGGTAAAGTGGCTTTGCGAAGACTAAATTTAGACGGTGATGAACAGGCTGATTTGACGGTGCATGGTGGTGTGGATAAGGCGTTGTATGTCTACGCCGCAGAGCACTATCCGTTTTGGCGAAATGAGTTACCTGACACTAAATTTGAGTGGGGCGCTTTTGGCGAGAATCTCACCACCGAGGGGTTGATGGAGGGCTCGGTTTGTATTGGAGATGAGTTTCAAGCTGGTACGGCGGTTATTCGAGTGACTCAGCCGCGGCTGCCTTGTTATAAGTTGGCGTTGAAGATTGGGCGTTCCGATATTATCAAGCGATTCATGAAGAGCGGCCGCTCAGGAATCTACTTTTCTGTGCTTGAAGAGGGCGTGCTTGGTGTTGATGATGAAATCAAATATCTTCGTAGCGACCAGCACAAAGTGACGGTGGCGGAAGTAGCAAGCCTATTTGGTCAACGAGATTATGATGCAGCGCTGGTTGAGCGCATACTCAATTCTAATCTGGCTGCGCAGATGAAAGGTTTTGTTAGCGATGCTTTTGAACGACGGCGTTGAACTGTTGCGGTGAACTGCTGTGTTGTTTTGCTGCAAGTATCAAGCAACAAATTTTAAATAATGCGAATTTACCACAATGGCCCTTCGTGAGGCTCTGGTGGCGGTGTGCGCTTAAACATTCCTACCCATTCGTCAACCCAGTAGGTGTCGTAAAACAGTAACCAACTTGTTTCTGGCAATTTCGCTTTGGCCGCTTGCTCGCGCAATATCTCGGCTGCCTCTGGCAAGTCGCTTATGATCATGTCGATGTAAGAGGCTTCGCTGCCGACGCCGCCGCCCAGTACACAACCTGCTTTGGCTTTTCTCAGCTCTCTGTCTAGCTTATCTTCGAGCTCGAAGCGGGTTTCAACATCATGGGCTAGCTCTTGCTCTTGTGACATTTTTAAGTAGGCGAAAACTTCGTCGTGACGAGTAAAGGCCGATGAGTGAAAGAGCATTCTTCTTTCTTTGGCGAAAATTGTTGCCGGGTAGGGGGTGGTGATAACGGGCCTAAGACCCTCTTCCCAGCTACTGCCTTTGAGTGAATAAAAGCCATCAAGAGTTCTCTCCCAACAGCGCTCGATTGGTAATTCATCGACCAGTTCGACCACTCTTGAGGCTAAGACATTGCGCAAAGAATTGAGTGGATAAAACGGTTGCTGCTCAAGATTGCTATCTTTCAAATATTCACTTTCGTCGATGTCGTCACTGTCAGCTTTGGTTTTCACTATTTCAGCGCTAGCAGCTTTGGTCTTGGCTTTCTCTTTGCGTTTGCTCAATGGCTGGGTCATGACGAAGTTGATCCATAAATCAACCGGTTCTTCTCCTAACACCGTTGTTAGAACCGTGAGAGCGTCGGCGATGTCAGAATCTTTGTTTTCTTTCTTGAAGTGTTTGTCACGCAGGGTGATATCAAAGCATTTTAGAGGAGATTCGTTAATTTGGCCTTCTACCTCTTCCCAGCTGTGCTTCAACATGCTGTGTTCGAAATCGTTAAAGTCGCCAATTAGGGGTTCTTTGAATTGAGTAAAGCGCCAATTAGCAATGTCTGGCGCTCTTTCAATAATTGCTTTAGTAAGTGGACGCAGAGCGTACTCTGACTCTGGTGTGACTGTAAAGACCAGCCGCTTATCGCCGACTTCGAGAATGTCGCGGCTCACTTCCCACATCAAGTCTTCGTGAATGGGTTTGAGATAGGCCTCGCACCAGGCAACAGTTTCGTCGGTTTTATCTTCAAAGAAATAGCTTTTCAGGGTCTCGCTATCGGCGGCAAACTGCTTCCAGAAGCGCTCAATTTGCTCGCTGACTCTGGTTTGTTCGTTTATTTCGTCGCTGCTGCCAAATTGGGCTGTATGCCATCTCACAATTTTGTCTCCTGAATAGAGCATAGTCTACCCCCTTGAGGGTCGCTATGCTTTCTATAGAAATGACAATTGTTTCGCTTGTTGGCAACCGCCCCTTTTTGGCTTGCCTGGTTTCTTTCTAGAATATTGCCTGTTTTGCCACTATCAGTGGTGTGATTTGCGGCTAACTTTCACTTGCCAGCAAAATTAACCTTCTGGCCCAGGTAAATTCGCTATTCTGTGCCTAATCTAGCTTACTGAGATAGCAACGGTGGCGCGAAATGAGGATCAATTTTAAACACGGCCCTGGCCTTGCTGGCCGCCTAGTTGTTGGTGCTTTTGCCCCGGCTATTTTCTTTTACGCCACTAGCGGATGTCTGGCTCAATCTGAGCAGCCCCAGCATTCACAAAAGGCCTTGTCTTCTGCAAACTTGCTTGGCAGTGCCATGGTAGAACCAAGTGGCGAACCGCAACCTCTTTCTGAGCCAAATAAAGCGCCAGCGACTCGGCCGTCATCGAACCGGGGCCCCAGCCTGAACCCAATTCGCTGGCTGTTTGGTCCCGTTATTAAGCTCGAGGAGCAGACCGTCAGGCTGCAGGAGCAAATCATTGCCTTGACCGGACCTCTGGCGGCTGTAAAGCCTCTCATTGTTGGTTTGCATGGGCAGGTCGAGTCTACTCAAAAGCGTCTCAATGAAGTGAATACTCATTTAGATGCCGTGCACGGGCAGCTTGATTCGCTCTCGTCAAAAATGACCACTATCGACAAAAGCATTGAAGCGACAAATCGGCACATGAAGAGTGTGGAGGAACCTTTGCGCTCGGTGCAGGCCCGTATGGCCAGTGTGGAGAAATCAATTAACGGTACTTATGATTCTTTAGCCGGAATCCGGAGTGACATTGGCGATATGCAAGACGATATCGCTGAGATTAAAGGCCCGATCATGCGGATTCAGCAACCGCTTGAGGCGATCGCTGCACCCGTAAAGAATCTCGATAAGCAGCTTGTTGGCTTGCATAGCCAGCTTGTTGGCGCCCACACAGAACTTCAAGGTGTGCACAGTGAGTTGGGGGCGATACGCGGCCCGCTCGGCAATATGGAGCACCCAATCACCAATTTAGACGGAGAGCTGGGCGGTTTACACCAGGAAATCGCAGAGCTGAGACGCCTGCTTAGCTTGGTTCTTACCGCGATTTTCTGTTCTGCCATTTTAATTGCAGTAGGTACGCCAATTGCCGGCATTTTGATTTGGAAGAGTAAGCATAAGTTTATGCCTCCTCAGCGCACAGAGTAGATTTTGGGCCCAAGCTCTCGAAAGGATTAGACTTTTCCTTGCCATTTGCATTCAGAAACGTGAAGCTACTGCACCAAATGTGGTGATGATCAGTGGCTGTTAGCCTTCTTTGCCGTGGCCGTGCAATCAACTTATGGGTTAGAACTTGCCGAATCAACAGGTTGTGGTGGAGCGACTGGAGCTGCAGGAGTCGGTACTTGGATGTTGACGGTTGCCGGTGCTTGAGCGCCTCGGGGAGCTATGGCCTCAGAACCAGGTCCAGCTCCGCCATTTAGGCCATCGGTAATGACGACATTTGTAGTCGCTGGTTTGTTTGCCTGCATGGCTTGTTGGGCAGCGGTCATCTCTTGGAGCTGTTGAGTACTTTGTTGTTGTTGCTGCAGGGAGGTTTGTTGCAAATCAATTGTTTGCTGCCTCAAAGTGGTCATATTGTTATTGTTGTACATCGTTATACCGCCGATTACCATTGCGATAGCCGCCAATACGACGAATACAACTACCCAGCGGGAAGAGTTATCCTCAAGCCTTACAGGCACGTTATCGGCTACCAGGACAACAGGTCTTTCTACTTCTCTCATCGTTGCATCTCCAATAATTTCCAGTGATTGCACCGCCTGCGACGGTCCAATCGTCAGCTAGTTCCAAGTAATTACAGAAGGAACACAGAATCAAGACATTGGTGAGATGTGCGCGACTGCAGTGCGTAGCGTGAGTGAGTGCGATATGCTATTTGTCGACCGTTGATTATGGAGTTTAAGGCCGAAGTTGTCCTAAAAGAGGACGAACTGGGATGATTACTTGGAGCGTTCCAACACTTTTGTCGTTTCCGCAGGAGTGGAGATGAGGTGCAATGTCTAAGCGAAAGGCATGTATTCCTGAATGGTCGCGACGGTCCTGGCAGACCTTAGATTACGAAGCCGGAGCTGGACTTGAGCGTTCAGAGGTCAAGAACCTTGAAAGGATACTGGATGGAAATCCCGATAATCAATTAGCCAGGCTGTTACTGGCTGGTTACTACCAAAGATCTATTTGGGAAGAGCCAAGAAATGCGCGCAATTCTGAAAAGTATATCGGTCATCTTCTCTGGCTTATCGACAAGGAGCCTGCCAACATTGACTTGCAGTATGTCACTATCAATAGTGGCACACCTTGGTTCGATCTAGTGTCGAGGCGATGGCGAAAAGCTCTCCGCTCGAACCCCGAGAACCTACAGGTACTGGTCAATGCTGCGCATTTCTTTAAGATGTCTTCACTTAGAAAGGCTGAAAGTCTATGGAAGCGGATACTTCTCTTGGAGCCGAGTAACGGTGATTACTATCGACAACTTTCTTCCTTGTATCGACTCCACGCCAGCAATCCCAAGCTGTTGTTGGACAAGAGATGTGCGAAGAAAGCCACTGCTAATTTTGCAAAAGCGCTGGAAATCTACGCTGAGAACCCGAAGGGTGCGCCACCATTGAATTGTTTAAGGCCAGAGCTAACGGAGCTTCAAAGCCTGTGTGTGAAGTTCGGGCTGAAACCGGAAGCTTTTTTAGAGGGGGATGCCTTCTCTCGCCTGTGCATGTAAGGTGACGCTCAGCTCCCGACCTCACCGGTTGCTTGATTTGATCACGAGCCAGCCGACGTATAGTTAGCACTGCCTGTAGTGTCAGCGTATAGAGTGCCCCTATGTGTTGTTGCAGTTCTATTTTGAGTTGGGAACACCTTTCTTTTTGGTTTCAAAAAGTTTCCTTTCAACGACGGCTGAAGGTTTGGCGAAAGCTTCGAATCGCTTTGTCCGTGGGGATTTTAGTTGACAAGTGCGCGTCCCGATGTTAGCTTAGATTTCCGGATCAACAGAGACAAGTCGGCAACAGCAAATAATAATTGCGTTTCGAATCTTTCTCGAATCTTGCAACCATATTCTGTATAAATCTAATTCCCTGAAGTCTACTTTTAGGTTCAGTGAGTTGTTGTTGCTTTGTTTTAGAGTTCTTTCGGTCAGGTCCTAATAAGGTGTAAAACCATGTTTTCCAAATCACTAATTACCAGGCTTGCTCTAATCGTTACTGTATCTTCATCGGCCGCATTCACCACTGCACCAGCGTTAGCGCAAGATGCCTTCGGCTCAGGTGGTCAGTTTGCGCAGAATTCACTTGGTGCGACCGGAGCACAATCGCGCCTGAACTACACGACCGGATCACAAACTCAGCATCTATATGATGGGAATTCACCAACTCTGCAAGGTGCCACTTACGGCACAATCGCTGCCCAAGGCGTCGAAGCAACAGTTGTGCAGGGAGTAAACACCGCAGGTACTGTTCGGGTTAACAACCTCGCCAATATGGAAGCGCTTCTCAACATCATCGCCAACGGCATGGAGATTCTCGGCATCGCCTGGGGCGGCCCCACTATGATCTGGGGCTTTATGCATATGGCGGCTGGCTCACAGCAGGCCATGAAAAAAGTATTGTTTGGTGCAGCAGGAGTAACAGGTGGACTAGCTACTCCCGGTTGTATCAACTGGTTGGTGGCTTCTGCTAGAGACGCGGCACTGTTTAATTGATTCCCCTAACTCTGCTGATGGTTTAGGCTAAGCGCATCTTGACAGGCCTGTTGGCTGCTGCTATTCTGGGCAAAGCCGTTCTCAAGTGGCGGCAATTACTGCTAACAAATACATTGAGAGTGTCCCATGTTTTCAGAACGAGAGATTTTTGAAGCCTAAGTAACCTGCAGCAGCATGGTTCTTCGGTTTCAATTGTGTTTCTCTCTTCTTATTCATCGGGCAACAAATTATGTATTGCAGACGTTTTGATTTTAAGACACTAACTAACGTTTTTCGAGAGAGAAGCGCCAGTTCATTATTGAACGGTCTTTGGCGCTGTCTTCTAGTAGTTAGGAAACCTGGTTTTCGCCCAGGGAACGCGGGTGCGAATCCCGTCAGCGCTTCCATCTTTGACGCTGAATAAAAATCATTTGCAATCATATCGGAGTATTTCTCATGGCTGATCTTGTTGGCATTCACCCTGCGCGTTTATATAGTTTCGACCAGTTGATTGACGGACTGAAAGAAGCACACGCAAGAAAGTTGGTGGTGGAAAGCTCAAACAAAGACGGCCTTTTGCTTTACGTCTATTCCTCCAAGTGTGTCTACGATCAACTTTGGAATGACTTCACTCTTCTTGCCCGTGGACTTATTCTAGATCCGCAGGTTCGCAGAGTGGTGGCAACCCCTTTTCCTAAATTCTTCAATTTAGGTGAAGCTGGTCATGTATGGCCGACCGGTGCCTTTGATACTTTCGAAAAAGTTGATGGCAGTCTCATTATCATTTTTCATCATAACGGACGGTGGCAATGTGCCACCAAAGGCGCATTCTATTCAGATCAGGCACTTTGGGCGGCGGCCCGATTGAACGAAGTTGACCAGTCGCTACTTCTGCCTGGCACTACTTATTTGGTAGAAGCGGTTTATCCAGAAAATCGAATAGTTGTGCAGTATGAACAGGCTGCTTTTGTTCTACTCTCCGCCTATGATGAAGCTGGAGGAGAGCTCAACTATGATGCTCTGCAAGATTTGGCTGACGGTATTGGTTGGCCAATTGCCCGTCGTTATCACTACGATTCTCTTCATGCTTTGGCTGACTCGGCAAAGGCTCTTTCGCGCGACCAGGAAGGCTTTGTTGTGCGCTTTGTTGATGGTTCAAGATTGAAGATAAAGGGCGATGAATATCTTCGCCTGCATGCTCTTTTGTCGAACGTAACACCGTTGGCTATCTGGGAAAAACTAGCGGCGGGTGATGATCTTGATGCCATGCGCAGAGATTTGCCAGAAGAATTCTGGTCTGATTTCGATCAAATACGTTCGCAGTTGGAAAGTAATCTCGCTCAGTTGATTGATCGAGTCACTATATTCGCGCGCACTGTCGATGGGCTTTCGGATAAAGAATTAGGCCTCAGGCTTGGTGAACTCGAAAGTGATATCCGTCCTTTCATTTTCTCTTATCGTAAGGAAGGAACACAGTTTCCCGGAGCAAGAGCAAAGGACTCTCTGTTTAGATTAATTCGGCCAGCTGGAAACAAATTGCCTGGTTATACGCCCTGCAGCGCTCTAGATCTTTTGCAAGATAGCTGAGGCGATAGGCGACAGAGAACAACATCGCAAGTAGATTTCGGATCCTGCTGGCTTTGCTGGTACCATATTTCTAGCCGGTATTTAGGAAGGGACTAGTTTGTCAAATAACTCAGTGGCCAAAAACAAGCGTCGAGTTTTCATAACGGGCTCGGCTGATGGTCTTGGTCATGCTGCTGCTAAAACGCTGCTCTCTCAGGGGCATGAAGTCTTTGTGCATGTGAGATCAAAAGAGCGACTAAGTGCAGTCGATGACCTTGTGGCTGGTGGTGCCATTGCAACGATTGGCGATTTAGCTAACTTCAGTGAAACGCAAGACCTTGCTCGCCAGCTGAATAATCTCGGTCGTATGGATGCTGTAATCCACAATGCCGGTGTTTATAAAGGAGATGTAGCAGGCGTAAATGTTTTGGCTCCTTATGTTTTGACGGCACTAATGCATCGGCCGCAGAGATTGATTTATTTAAGTAGTGGCATGCATACGAGCGGTAGAGCCAAATTTGAGGATTTAGATTGGAATACCAAAGCTTCAACATTTAGCTACTCTGATAGCAAACTATTGATCACGGCATTTTCTGCTGCCATTGCAAGAAGATGGCCGCATGTTTTTTGTAATGCCGTTGACCCAGGTTGGGTACCAACCAAGATGGGCGGGCCCAGCGCTTCTGACGATTTGCGGCAGGGGCACCTTACACAGGAGTGGCTGGCCGTGAGTGATGAACCAGAGGCGCTAACAAGCGGAGGCTACTGGTATCACAAGAAGCGTACTGAGCCTCACGCTAAAGTTTTGGATACAGATTTCCAAAACCGCCTGCTGGAAAAACTAGCAAAGTCTACCGGGGTTGAGCTTGAAGGTTAGTTCTATAGTCGTTAGAGCAAGGGGATATGCAAAGTGACAAGTGACATTGGAGTAGAGCTTGACCAGGCCGCCAACGCCGCCGCGATGAGGGAGCTACAGCACTACCGTAAGCACGGCGAGTTGTTTCCGACAATCTATACGACTAAAGTAATATTAGAAAATGAGTTCATTCAGGGGAATGCAATTGAGGTCAGGCTGGTGCCATTGAGCGATATCGACACTGATTCGTTCCTAATTTCTAAACAGCAGCTTGTTGGACGAATCGCGCTCACTGAGATGCAGGCCGAACAGTTGGTGAGTATCGACAATTTGGAATCGGCTGAAAGCTATTATCAGCGCCAACTGCAAACTGCAGAAAGTGTTCTTGGTCCGACTAGTTTGGAAGTGGCGCGGCTGCTAAACCTTATGGCTGATTCGTATTGGAGCAGTGCTCGATTGGTTTCGCATTCAGACGTTGGCAGATATGTGTTGGCGGAAGAGCTACAAAGGCGTGCCTTGTCAATTCATGAGGAGCTTTGTGGAATTCATTCAGCGGAAGCCGGCGAAGACTGCCTTAAGATTGCTAATCTCTGTAAACGGCAGGAGAAATGGAGCGAATGGAAGCGTTTTCTTGAGCGAGCTTTGGAAATATATGAAATGACCAATCAAGATACCAGCAAAATTTTGGTAGGTTTGGCATCCTACTATGAAAATGACGAAGACAGTAACAAGATGGAGGAGTACGTCAATCTGGCCGTAGCAGCGCAGGAGAAGGCGCTCTGTAAAAGTCTAGTTAGTTTGAGCTCTCGACTTTACGAGCAAGCTTCCATGTATTGTAGGCTTGAAAAATACACTGAGGCCGAACTCGTGCACAGACGTCTTATTGCTATGACCAGCAGGATGTTCGGCGAGAATAATGTTGAATTGGTTGATTGTCTTAAATACTACGCTCAATTCCTTCAGGACCGAGGGCGAACAGAAGAAGCCGAACAAATGCTGGCTCGGGCTAACGCAATAAATGATGTGGCACCGTAAGAAGATCGCATGCTCAAGGCTCTTCTAAATCAGAGATCTTTAAAGCTTGCCCTTCTCTCGGCTTCTCTGCCTTGCCGCAATTATGACTGCTGGACGCCGTAGCACGATTGAACTTTAATCGTCGAATTGGCGTCTTAAAAGAAGACAGTAAATGCGTTGATGCTGCAAAGCGATCTGCTTGATCGCGATGCGGTGTGTTGATCTTGACAGTGTGTGACATTTGTAATACACTCGGAGGGGTATGCTTTGGCAATTCTAGGTTTTAACAGTGAGAGCCTCGTCCGTCATGGAGTGACTCAGCGGGAATGCATAGAGGCGCTTGCAGATCCGTGCGTCGTTGAAGTAGACGAAGGCGAAAGTAACTCCGGCAATCCTAGCGCTATGGGGAGTTGAATAAGATGGCGAAAATGACAACGGAAGAACTTTCAAAACGAAAGCGGGAAACTCTGTTACAGGCGCGCGCAGAGGTTGCGAAAACGGGAATTGTGCAATTTCGAATTGATGAAGAAAGTATTCAGAGACTTTATGATCGTGCAAGTGAATTGAAGAAACCGATCGGCACCATGGCGCGTGAGTGGGTGTTGGAGCGCCTCGCTGCGGAAGAAGGTCGATCGACTAGTGTAACCACGAAATTATATGAAGACATTATGACTTCAATTAATTCTCGATTTGATCGCTTGGAGGAAGTTTTGGTGAAAGAGAAAATTGCACCTGCTCCAAGGGCTGACCGCCATAAGGACTGATTTGAGCAGCATACTCAACAGAGTATCCAGTGTGTGCTGCTTGGCGTTCGTGTGACTATTTCAAGGTTCTTCTAAATCAGAGATCTTTAAAGCTTGCCCTTCTCTCAATAAGCGTTTGGCTGATTTTCCGAGCGCGTGGTTGACATTTTTCAAGCAGTCCGTCTTTGATACCATGCGAAAGTCCATGTGAACGGAACTCAAGATTATGATCGATCCGGCTCTGATATCTCTAGTGGCGCATACCACCGCGAGCCGCTCTAGTTCGTTATCAAAGCTAGGTATGGCAGCCATGCGCAGTTGTGTGCAAGTGCTGCACTGTGCTCCCTGATAAGGGCGGTGGCAGGTCTTGCAAATTAAGGCTTCTTTCGCTCTAGATGGTTCGGGGGCTGGTACATTTCCCCAACTGCTGATTGATTGTATGTCAAATACTTTGTTTTGATGCTGATAGAGTTCTTCCATGTTTTTTATGGTCCATCTGGTCTGCGGATGGTTTATGCCATGGGCTATGAGGTTTATGAGCAGGGCTTGTTTTAAACTATCTTCTGACTCTTTTAGCTTGTTTTGCAGACATTGGCATTGGGCGAGCTTGTTGAGGATAAACGACAGCTCGGGATGATCAAGCCCTAGAGCCGTTATCTGTTTATCCAGGCAGTCGTTGTATATCGATTCTGCATGGGTGAATTGCTTCTGCTGGTAGTAAAGATCGCCTAGGTAATCCAAGCATAGAGCTACGACTAGTAGAGACTTGCCTTTGGCAGCTTCGTCGATGGCCTGCCACATGAAGTTCTGCGCGTCTTCATAGTGCTTATTGGCGGCTGCATTCTCAGCGCAGGTTTTCAGGAGTTCCCAGGTTTCAGGCACGTTATTTGTCCAGACTTTTATTGGCCATATATTCTAGCTGAGATGCTCTTGTAAATGTGCTTGGAAGAATTGGTCTGAGGAAAATGAATCACGACGAGAGGCATGCTTCTGCCCGACAGATGGTAATCTTAGACCTCGTTATGCTCATGAGGACTGATACCATGAAATAGCCTTTGCCACCACGTGTGTTGCGAGCGCTAATGGTACTTTGTGTTTGTTTCGCGTTCGCACAGCAGGTTTGTCTAGCTGCTGATGACAGAGCATTCGCTCAGCTCCTCGATGATGGCATGAACGCGATCCGCCAGAATCAATGGCAGCGCGCAGAGCAGCTGCTAGACAAATTCTGTCGGGAAAACACATAGAGGCTACTCCGTATCTCAAACGGGTGCTAGATTTGCGGCAAACTTTGCCTGAAGTGAAGCAAGCGGTCAAATTGAACTATGCAGACTGTCTAGAAAAGCTAGGAAAAGTCTGAGAAGCCTCCGGGTTGCGGAAACAGAAATACTGTTATGCCGCCAAGATTAAATTGCCGCGAAAGAAGGATATCCGCTTCATCTGGCAGTTATTCACTTAAGCGCTATTTACCTCTATCACTGGGCTTCGGCAAATTGACACACTCGTGCCGGTCTGGCAAATATTCACTGGCACCACCCTTAAGAATTTCTCTCTTCTCATTGTTACTTTTCTCACTAACAACGCTCAGTCGGTACCAGGTAGCGCCAAGAAACGATTCTGTTTCAACAACAATTGCTGGCAGATTCCGCAATTCCTTAGGATTGGCATTGGGTGACTTATTTTGGGCTCCATTCAAAGTTTCCACCAATTCTGTTCGACTCATGGCGCTAATTTCATCCCAAACCGCACAACCTTGCCCAGCTAAGGCTAATTCAGTCACCCGTTCTGCTTTTTTCTCTATGTCCATTGTGATGCTTTTCCTTGCAATCGGTTGACGACCCTTCTGAATAATTTGTCGTGCTTCGGTGACTACTGATTTGGTCCTGCCATTGGCGAACCTTGTATCGCGGAAGATGTCCTAATAGTAGCTTTGAAACTTGGGCATTTGTATGGCATCTCGGTGGGATAAATACGAATTGGTATCAAACCCGCCCACCATCACGGCGCTAGTTGATTGCATCAGCTCCAGCACGTTTCAGTAAATCGCACGAACGAAGCTGCACCTAATATGGTGCTTTACCCACTAGCTCAAAAAACAAAAGGCCCGCAATAAATGCAGGCCTTTCTTAGTTCATTGACTAACGCTCCATCGTTCTAGAGAGCATTACTAACGTTTTTTTATCATGCCCAACTTTTTTTTGCAGGGGAAAAGTTGGGATATTGTTGGGATG
>CALRJJ020000038.1:0-14476 GCA_943367505.1 Flavobacterium psychrophilum
ACACTGACAGCTGTTGCAGTTGTGAATAGGTAAGACTTAGTTGCCGAGAGTTTCCCTAATAGCTAGCGGCTTATGGCTGCTTTCAGCTCTAACCTTAATAATTACCTACGCTTCGCCCCACCCTAGTCTGGCAAAAGCTGCTGTGGGCAGCTTCAAGATGTACCCGGTCGCAAAGAAAGTGCCCATGCCGGCCAGGGTTCTAAAGTTTCCGGCTAATCAAGCTGTGGGTGGCATTGCTGTTTTGGACCAGCCTTACTATTCAGTAGACGAAGTTGGAGGCGAGCTTTCAGATCGCTCTATTAATCGTAAGGCCCAAGGAACGATCACTATTCCTGCCAACAAGTTTGTGGTCTTCTTCCCTAATCACAACTTCATTCGCACACCCCACTTACTTGACGGTTTGCCGGCAAATAGTTTTGACTTCGTGCTCTTTCGCTATATCTCTATGGATGTCAGCGACGAAAACCTTGGTAATCCTGCCCTTGCCTATTTGTCGCGGTTTAGTAGTATTCGCTGCCTCGACCTGGAGAAAGCAGAGGTCAACGATCAAGGCGTGAAGCAGCTTGCTCCCCTGGTTAATTTGGAATTCATAGCTTTATTTAGTACAGAGATAGATGGGACGTTTTTGAAGAGCCTGGCTGGTCATAAATCTCTTCGCTATGTAGCTGTTAACAATACCGGCTTCAAGAGTTCTGAGCTGCGCTACTTCACTCTTTTGCCAAACTTGGAGTATCTCAATCTTTCCCACACGCGTCTAAATGATCGGGATATAGAAGTGCTCACTGGTTGCAAGAATCTCAAGTGGCTTTCTTTAGCGAGCAACCCAGATATTACAGATGGTGCTCTTAAAACCTTTGCCTTGATGCCTAAATTGCACAGTCTTGACTTGCGTGATACCAGATTTACTAACAAAGCTCTTGCGGCTCTTGAGAAAAGAGGAATCGCCTTGAGAGGAAGGCAGGTTGTTGCTCCCACTGCCTCTCGCCGCAATCGCAGGGAGGGCAATGTCGAGGAGATTTTTGCTCCATTTTCACGAGGACGGGAACTCTAGAGGCTCGTTAGCGTCTGTCGCCAGGTGCTCTAGGTAGAATCGGTCATCCGACTGATGGGAGAGCGGTCAGGGCATCACTGAATATGGTGCCGTGCTAGCCTTTGTTGCTATCCTGGTTGCGCTTGTCTTTTCAATTACCCAAGGCGCTAAGTGCTTAGTTCTAAGGCATTTTCAGCAGTGGTAAAACAGCTCAACAATGTATCTGCTGCTGCAGGTTCTGCCAGTTAGTTAGTACCAAAAAAGATAGAACTTTCGATTAGAGATTCAGTATGCTAGAGCGTCTAAAGGAAGAATTTGGTGAAGAGCAATCGCAGCAAATTTTGGAATTGTTCTGCAGTGAAGTTGGCAGCGACTTGGCCAAGCTCAAGCAGTCTTGCCGGTCTCGAAACTCGCAGAGATTAATGCATAGCTGTCGTGGGGTGCGAGCAGTCTGTCAATCAGTTTTTGTAGCTGATATGACACAAACTTGTCTCGAGATTGAGGAAGCTGGTGGGCGGCTCGACTGGAATGTCATTGACCAACTAGTGGAACGCTTGCAAGAACAATTCGACAATTTCTGTCGGCAATATCAAATTGCCAATAGCTAGTATGTTTTTGCCGTGGGCTTGCTCGCGGCCAGAGAGTCAGTCTCTTTTACTAGGTTAGAGATAGTGCTGAGGAATTTCTCGCCACCTTTGCTATTGAGGTGCACGGTGTCGTAGAAATTGCTTTCATCGTAAGACTTAGCCGACTGTAGATCGAGAAAAGGCACTGCTGCTTCTTTTGTCGCGTCTTTGACGAAGCTTATGTACTGTTGATAGAGCCCGGGGGGCATCAGCTTGATGTTATCGTCTGTAAGGGGCATGGCCACTACGCATAGCTTGATTTGACGCTCGGCGCAGAGGGCTGTAAGGGCACGGAAACACTCTTTCTGCTTCTCGAACTGCTTGGCGTTAAAGCGCTTATAGCGTCTGGCATACTCTTCGATACTCTGCTTCCAAACTGCATCGCGATCGCCGCCAAGTAAAAAGTTAGCTAGGGGATCTGCATTGGCGCTGATAGTTTTGTTACCTGCCGCAGCTGGCACTGTCTCACTGGGCAATTTTGCCAGAACTTTATCTTCTAGTTTAGCTGTAAAATCCTGCATCTTGGCCTGGTAGCGTCCGCGCTTGCGATAGAGAAAAACGCTGCGATTGAGAACAAAATCGCCCCGTTCATCAAAGTTGTTGAAGAACAACTTGTCGATTTTTGAAAAGTCCTTTGTCTCAACCAGTGAGTCAAATACTGAGGTCATGGCTAAACCACCAGTAGTATCATCCATGAAATCGCGTGGTGCCACACCATAAATGAGAACACTAGGGTGATGCTTGCCGCTAAGCAATTTTTCGGTGATCAAATAGGTATCAGATACGAACTGTCCGGCCGTGGCAAGGCTTACTACGGGGCGCTCCACCAGTTTTTCTAAGTGACCACTGGTGTGATGCTGCATGCAATCCTTGAAAAAGGCGCCATCAGCAACATCTACGCTCCAGAGTGGAGCGAGAATGAGTGAAGAGCCAATCAGGACCACCGGTTCAGCCCCGGCTTGTTGCTGCAATACAGCGGTGGCCTGGGCTAGAGACTTCTGAATGGCATCTTTTTTTGACTCACCAGCCGCACTCAGGCCGTTTCCGGCTAGAGTTAGGTTAATAGCCAGAAAAGCTAGTAGTGCTGTGGCGGTTTTAGAGATCTTCAAAGGAATGCCCGATGCTGATTGTCAGGAGGCTATTAAACCATACATCCACTTTGAGCAGATATAATCCGCTTAATTTCTACTGAACGTTTACAGCGCCGCCTTGATAGGCGTAAATCAGGAGCATACGGCCACCATGAGGCCCTACCGTCAAAGAGGTCATTGAGGTGAGCTGATAGCGGTAGTTGGAATGCTCGATAATTGACTGTGAAACATCGTCAGCTGGGCATATTTCTTGCACAACCATGGTTGGGCTCTTAATAAATTTCTTCAGTTTGGTATCGACGATGTCGGTTAGTTTTGGCATTACTTGTCTCCTTTACTTGCAATACTCTAGAAGGCTGCTGCGCCGGCCTCAGCCACCGCATGGTCTTGTTCGCCAGAGCCGCCGCTCACTCCAATTGCTCCGACAACTTTTCCGTCTTTTTTCAAGGGAATGCCGCCGGCGAAAATCATGATTTTGCCGTCATTAGAGGCATTGATGCCGAAAAACTGACCGCCCGATTGGCTGTGTGTGGCCAAATCTTTGGTGGTAATGTCGAAAGCGCGGGCTGTGTAGGCTTTCTTAATAGAAATATCGATGCTGCCTAACCAGGCATTATCCATACGCACATGGGCCACGAGATTGCCGCCGGCGTCTGCCACTGCAATATTCATGGGCTGGCCGATTGCGGCTGCTTTAGCCTCAGCTGCAGCAATTACTTTTCTAGCCATTTCAAGTGTAACCATAACTTCAGATGCCCCTTGTCGATGCCCCATGCTAATAAATCGTCGAGTACTAAAAGGTACGCTAAGCCGGCACATTTTTCCAGATGTAGCAATTTTGTGGGCGAAGCTGTTGAAAACTAATACACTGGAATTATGTTCACTAGCAAACTAACCTGCCTGGCCTTGCTTATGGCTCTCGTCTTGGGTTTATTTCAGCCCACTGGAGAAGCTCGCTTAGTTTCGCAGAAAGAACAAAGTAAGAATCTAGAACTTGAGTTAGATGGACAGCGGGTATTTGTCATTATCGACGGTTCACTCAACATTTCTCAATCTGATTTGCTAGCTTATGTGCGCAGCGCCGCCTTAGCGGTGGGCAAAGTTTATGGGCAAATTCCGGTTAAACGCACAGTTATTCGGGTTGAAGCGACTGATGGGGACAGTGTCGGCTTTGCCACTAGTACTTATAACGATGATGAAGATTATGGTTTGATTGAAATAGCAATTGGGCGAGACACCAGTCGGGAGACTCTTGATCAAAGTTGGACACTAACCCATGAACTACTGCATCTGGGTTTTCCCATTGTTGAACATTCAAAGCGCTGGTTGGCAGAGGGAATTGCCACCTACGAAGAGCCTATTGGTCGGCTTCGCCTGGGTTTGATTAGGGCTGAAGATCTCTGGGGTGATTTGCTGCTACATGCACCGGAGGGGCTGCCTCAGCCTGGTGGAAGGGGTCTCAATAACAGCTCCTCCTGGGGGCGGATCTACTGGGGTGGAGCCCTTTATTGTCTTCTTGCGGACATAGAAATTAGGCAAAAGACAGGCAATCGGTATGGACTCGAGCACGCCCTGCGCGGTATTGCCAGCAGTGGCGGTACTGCTCGCTCTAACTGGACAGCCAGTCAGGCTCTTGCCGCTGGTGATAAGGCTGTCAGTCTTGACGTATTAGCCAGTCTCTACCAGAAGATGGCTTTTGCTGGCTATAAAGTTGATTTAGCGCAGCTCTGGCGGCAGTTAGGTATAAAGAAAACTGCAGCAGGTATTGTCTTTGACAATAGTGCTCCCTTGGCTAAGATCCGTCAGTCTATTGAAAAGGGCGAGTGACTAAGTTTCGGAAAGAAGGCTGGTAAGCACTTCGTCTAGCATGTGGTGTAAGAGGAAGTGCCCACGCTGGGGCACCATGTTAACAGTGGCGTGCTGCATACGTTCTTTGAGATAGTGGGTCATGATTGGTGGGCAGAGCCGATCTTCGTCTCCATGCCAGAGAGTAACATGGCCTATAATGGCACTGAGGTCAAATCCCCAGTCTTGGGCAACAGCTCGATAATCATCCACCACTCCCATCCCACCCTGACGTGTAGATTCGAAAATGAAATCAGTGGCGGCCTTTGTCGAAAGCTCTTTGACAATGGCTTTGTCGTTTGCTGTAAGCTCACTTTCCAAGATCCATTTCATAGTATG
Organism: Flavobacterium psychrophilum; assembly: GCA_943367505.1. Taxonomy (GTDB): domain Bacteria; phylum Cyanobacteriota; class Vampirovibrionia; order Obscuribacterales; family Obscuribacteraceae. The sequence continues at coordinate 4,932 of CALRJJ020000038.1, forward strand.
GGCTGGTAGCTTGCCGCTGGCATCCAGGCTCGCTGCCAGTAGCGGTTCAAGAGGCTTTGGACAGGTAAGCAATAGGCGGTCTGCTAGAAGACCAAGTTGCTTCACTTTAACTGGTGGTTGTATTGGTGAGGCACCGCCAACAGTACCAATTTTAGTAAAGCGATGGGGTAGCTTGTAGGCGCAAGCCATTACATACGGACCAGCAAGTGACCAGCCTAACAGCGGTAGAGACTGAATCTCGAGATGGTCGAGCAATTGTTCTACGTCGTTGGTCCAATCGAGCAAGCTGCGCTTCGGCTTTGGTGATGAAATGCCAATGCCGGGTCTGTCAGGAGCAATTATTTTGATGTTATTCTCGTGGCAATGGCTGTGAGCAAATTCAATGTCGAGGCGGCTGCTAACACCGCCGTGAAAATAAAGAATTGGCCTGCCCTCTTTGGCGCCATACTGAGCAAATCCTAGAGTGCGCCCGTCTGAAAGCTTTATCTTTGAGTCTCGACGCTCGATCATTTAATTGTGTCGCACCTCGTCAAGAATGCTTTTCGGTTGACTCCGGCTTGCTCAAATCAGATTCGTCTTTCCCCGCCGTGATATTGCGTATGCTGGTAGTCATCGCTTTACCAAAGTGTGAGATTATCTGTTTTATTGGGTGGAAGCCGAGCACGCTGTAAACATCATAGATACGCACTAACAAGAAACGGGTTTTCATACAACAATAGACCTTCTCTTCATGGGCTCCAGGAAGCTCAGGTCTATATTTACTCTTGTGGCGATAGAGATTCTTGAAGTTATAGAGAAAGTTTGCTTTTTCAAAGGAATATTTGAAATGGGCGGTTAGTAATTTGCTGTGGCGAAATTCTTCGCTATCATCAACTTTGGCCAGGGGGGAGAGGCCGAGGGAAAGCTCTTCTTTGCCTTCGGCTTTGAAGATGTCTAGAGCTTCTAATAAAATAAAATCTACTACTGAGTAAGAGCGATCGAGATTGCTGCGCAGATGATTGGCAATGTAGCCCTTTACTTTGCCGTTTTCATAGATTGGGTCGAAAATTATGAAACCAACCACTGTGTCGCCTTTGAGGGCTACAAACTTGCGCACATCGATTTCGTCGACATAAACAATAGGTCTTACTATGAACTGCATCTCGCTGTCGTTCATAACCTTGTGCTTCATCCAATCTTCACTGATCTTTCTGAAAGCTTTGCGCATCTCAGGATCGGATGACAGCACTTCCCGACAGACCAAGTTATCTCTCTTGGCATTGTTTCTAGCCTGTCTCAGAGCCTGTCTCTTGTTGCCAGACAGGGTGAACTTTTGAATCTCGATTATTGTTTCTACGCCGAGTTCGTTTACAGAAAAGCCACGTTCATTGAGAATTTCGGCTGTGTTACGAGAGGCGTGCAAGAAAATAGGATCTTTCTTTTCGAGCAAGAAGGCATCGAGAAAGGCTCTTAAGTTTTCTTTGCTACAAATGGGGTCGGCCAATACGCACACAGAGTCTTCGCTATCACTCAGGGGCACATAGGCGCAATATCCCAGCTTGTCGTTCATGTAATACTGCATGCCGGCTTGTAGTGACGAGTAGGCCAGGGAGCCTCGTCCGTATTGCTTTAGTTTGTCAATACGAAAGGCCGCTGTTTTTGAGCCGGTTTGCAGAGTCTTGACCGCAGTCTGCAGGGCTTCTTGGCTTGTAGTCATAGATTGCGACAGCCCCGGTGCCACTTTCTTGATATTGAGACCTTTGCTTTTGAATCCCTTTAGCAAGTCCATGTGCACACCTCTTTAGTTACTGCGAACATACTACTTTACTTTGACAGCGAAAGAGGGCTCCGTGTAATCCTTGGGCAGATAGTTCTCAGGAATAGTCGTGCGGTTGCCATCACGCAAAGTCGCATAGTGAGGTGACATGATCTCAATGCCAGCCTGGTTGAAATGGTCTTGAATGTTTCGGTGCAGGTCCGAATATGTCACGGCCATAATTTGCGGCTTGTTAGTGAAGGCATTGATTTCATAACTGACAAAAAAGTCATCAAGACTAGTTTGTAAGACAAAAGGCGCCGGTTCATCGAGAATATTTTCTGTCGCTTTTGCCGCAGCGATTAGGGCCGCCTGGACATCGCGCCAGGGGGCGTCGTAGCCAATTGTGACGGTGGTATGCAGCACTAGACCAGAGTGGGCAGAAGACGAGCTGTAATTGATGATATGGCTGCTCAAGACCATAGCATTTGGAATGGTTATATATTCTTGTTTGATTGTGCGTATACGAGTGGCTAAAAGCGTCTTTTCCACTACGTCTCCAACGGCATCGGATATTTTGACGCGGTCTCCCAGTTTGAAAGCTCCTGTGTATGTAAGGAAGACGCCAGCCACTAAATGTGATATCGCTCCGCTTGAGCCCAGTGAAAATAGAACACCTAAGAAAATCGATACCTGTTGAAATGCTGGGGAGCCTGAGCCTGGCAAATAAGGGAAAATCAAAACGAAGGCGAAAGCAATCACTAAAAAGCGAATGATCTTAAAAGTGGGATCGGCCCACTCTGGGTCAAAATTAGCGATGGTGATAGTGCCGCGCCCTACTTCATTAAAGATGAAGTGCACAAAGGCCACTAGATAATAGGTGGTAATGGCAATGAGAATGATTACTAATACATTGGGCAGATAAGCAAGTATCGCCGGTAGTGCTACGCCGACTACGGGCTCGACCACCCAGCCGACAATCTCGTTGGCTATTCCTCTGGTTTCAGGAAAGAAACTCAGTGCCAGTGGAATGAAGAGGCCAAGAAGAGAAATGACTGTTGCAACTCTAACAACTCGCAGTACTCCAATGAGAATATCGGCAAAAGTATGATCTGAAATGAGTTCAGCGTTTTGAATGCGCAAAGATTTTATTTGTTTGCCTTTGGCAATTTCTATCCAGCCGTAAATGCGGGGAAAGAACCAATTCAAAAACATCAGCGAAAGCAATAGGGCTAGAGCTGAGATCGCCGTTTTCCCTGCCGCCAGGAGGAGATTGCCTGGGCGATGAGATTCAATGCTTAGTAAGAGCGCTTTTTTCAGACTAGCCGCTTCGCGCTCGGCTAGGACCATGCGGTCACTTAGACCTTCAGCTTTGGCATCTTGATCTGAGACTATTACTAAGGGTTCATTGCCCAGCATGATTTCAGCAACATGCTTTTGATTGATGGCCTTAATGTTTGCAACCAGGTCGCTGTAGTGTTCATCACTCTTAGCTTTTCTTAGTCGGTTTTCAATATTCTCAACCCGAGTCGGTATGGAATAAGGGCCGACCTTATGGCGAATGCGAAAAACTTCTACGCCATCCACCATGATGGGCATGCTGTCGTCGACCTTTTCGCTCGTTACTTTGGTCTTCTTATTTGTAGACTCAGCTTTGGGCTGCTGGTTTTCTTCCGATTCTGGCTCTGCTGTAACAACCAGCTCATCATCAGCTGACTTGGCTGCGCTTTGTTCTGCTTGATTTTGTTCTAGCTGATTGGGCTCTTGTTGTGCCAGTGCTTGTTGCCAACAGAGGTTGCTGTCATTGAAGAAACCAGGTAAGAGTAAGCCGAGCAAAAGAAAGCTGCTCAACAAAATTAGCTTGCAAAAACGATTAACAGCCTTCATATCAAGTCTCCAGTCTCCGCTAGTTCTAGTATTTGCTCAGGCTTGAGTCGACTTCATCGGCCCAGCGCAATATTCCTCCAGTTAGATTGACAACGTTCTTGAAACCCTGCCCTCTGAGGAAGTTGGCGCAGCGATCGGAGCGTGCCCCGGAGCGACAGTAGATGATGATTTCTTGGTCTTTAAGCTCGCTTAGCTCCTGAAAACGCTGGGCCAGTTCTCCCATGGGTATTAGAGCTGAGTTGTTAAGGGTACAAATCTCAACTTCATGGGCCTCTCTGATGTCAAGGATGAAGGGCTTTTCCCCTGCATCCAGGCGTTTTTTCAGCTCTAGCGGGGTTATTTCAAGTTTTGTTGTATTTGCTTCCATCTCACCTTGTCCTTTTCTATCCAGCATTAAGTATAATCTCAACTTAAAGTTCGCATTAGGAGGCGCAACCGTGGCCAGATCATTAGAAGATGCCCTGAAGGAAGTCCTCGCCGATGACAATAAAGTCTCGAAATACGAGGCCAAAGTTATTCGCGAGTTAGTTATGTCTGACGGCGTAGTCTCAGAAGAAGAAAAAGCAGCTTTGCAAAAAGCATTGGCCAATAATACATTCGACGAAGAAGCCTTTGAGCTCTTGTCAGGTCTTCTCCTTAGATCGCACATGAAAGACTAGTTTTCAAAATTGTTCTGAGTTATTCCCAGAGCAATCTTTGAGCCAAACTAGGACCAATGCCAAAATATTTGTTTAATAGCTCGGGTTTTGTTTCGGTAGCGATAACAAAACCCGGGCTTACGTATTTGTTCCAGGCATCTTGAAAAGCCTGTCTGCCTTTCTCTGAGCGCGCCAGCAAATTGGGCACTGCATGATAACTGCCAATGCGCGGCTCGGCTCTTCCATTTATATATTTGCGGAAAAATCGATCGCTTTCCTCTGTGCTGGCAATTTCCGCCAGGGCAAATTCATACTTGGCAATTAAATAGGGTTGGTTGGAAAGTGGAGAAAGCACCTCTTTAAAGGATTGGTTGAAATATTTGCTGGTGTCAGAATCGACTGTGTCTAAGAAAATTCGATAGCTGCCGTCACTGCGCACGGTGGCGTGGATATTTTCTTTTCCGATGGTGCGCGGCACCAGTTTCATTTGCTGCAAGGCTGCCAGAACAGCGTAGGCAATATCAAGCAGGGAAGATTCTTGTGAGTTTGGCTGGCAGAGGTCTTGTTTGAGCTTGAGAAAAAGTGCCTTTCTCTTGAATGTGGCTAATATGCTAGCGGCTATTGATGGCAATACAGCTGTCCACGCTAGTGGGCCCAAACCCGTAAGAAAGAGCGCCATCGCCGCCGATATCAGTGTTCCCACAGCTAAATATTCACCCCAAACTCCGTTTAGGGCGGCAAGTATTTGCTTGTCATGCTCTTTGTATTTGCTGTTGTAGCGAATATGCGGCGGAGTCAGGGCAATTTTCCGTAATTTTGCTATTTCTAGACATTCGAATAAGCGATTTTTATATGGCTCACCGATTTTCCAAAGATCGTAAATTTGATCGCGAACCAGGGCCCTTCCTGCCATTTCTTGATTGAATGTTTCTATGGAGGCGAAAACTTGTGCCGGTGTTAGCTCAGAAAAAGCAGGGTGCACATGACCGACGCCGCACTCTATTTGGCCGTCATCGCAAATGCCAAAATAGCCGTCATGTTTGCGCACAAAGCGCTGATAGTCGTTCAAGCCTTTTTCTAAGCTCGGGGCAATGCAAACAACATCCCAGTTGTTGGCTACCTTTCTCAATCCAATTGCATCATTTTGAATGCGAATGGAGCGGCCTCTAAGTTGCTTTACCGAAACAGGAGAAGTTGTGGTGGTCAAATCAATCAGGGTGTTCAGTGCCTGGCTGTCCCAACCTTCGCCAAACAATCCCCTGGTACCAATCAGGCACTTAGTGATGCCGCGCTCGAAAAGACTGGTGCTCAACGCTACATAGAGCCTTGACTCCCAGGCTGAGGATGTGGCTGAAATGGCAGAGAATAAATCGCCAGCTTTACTGCTTAGGGACAGCTCGAAGTTATAACCAGCTTCTTTTATGAACTGTTGAGCCGCTACTAAAAATTGATCTTTGATGCGGTTATCAACTAGCAAATGTGAGCCTGTCACCATACAAGGGTTGAGATAGGTCGATATGTCGCTATTTAGCAATATGCGCATGGCGGCAATGGCCCCGCCTGATTCTTGATTGAGCACTCCCTTAACTGCTGTGGCTGACATGCTTTCAAAGTCAGTGACCACAACCGCTCGTAAGCGGTCTTGCATCACTCGGTACTCGATAGCAAGAATCTCTGCCACCGCCTTTGGTTTGGCTTCACTGAAGGCAAGAACTCGATCAACCGGTGATGCTTGCTTGCGCAAACCCTGCTCAGTGATGGCATAGCCTAGCTTTCTTGTGGCCGATCTAATTTTTTCATAGAGCTTATGTGATTTTTCGGCATTGCTTAACTTCAGCTTTTGTGAGGCAAAATCTTCAATAATAATCATCCAGTCTTCAATAGTTGGCTGGGTCAGTTGTTCTGAAAACTCTACAGAACGCGGTCTGGGTAGGCCAAGCTTCGAGATTGCTCGCAGCAGAGCTGAGGCGATTTCAGTATTTTTTGCGAAGAATTTGCTGAAGCCTTGTTCGCTTTCGATGCGCTGGCTGTAATCGAAAATGTACTGGGTGAGCGGTGGATATTTGATTTTGCTAGGCGGAGCAATAGCGTCAGTGCTTGAGCCTGAAATATTCAATTGACCGGTGTGCAGACTGCTGTCATTGGCTGGATCATTTTGCTTGAAGGAAAAGGTTGTTGTTGCTGCTTCTATGGTAGTAGAGGGGGTAGATGGGCGGCCCAGATATTCGCTGCCACAGAGTTCTTCTATTAATTGATGAAACTCAAGGTGTTGCTCAGATAAGAAGTCGAATTCCTTTTTTGTTGGCTCAACAAAATAGACCAGATCTTGAAATGGGGCCAGGCCTTTCTCTCTTACCAGTGCCGGAGTGGGGACCTGATAATCGATGTCACCCACAAGGCTGAGGTAGCGCAGCTCTTGACTGGCCGATTTCTTTTCTGGCGGGGTGCCGGTCAGGCCAATTACTATGGGATTGTCAAGATATTTGACTAGATGCTGCATGATTGCCGCCCAGTAGTCAGTTAAATGGTGGCATTCATCAAAGAGAACTAGCTTAAACTTTTGCCGCCTCAGGGTTTGCAAAAGCTCTACTGCATTCGGGTGCAGCACTTCGTTTAAGTCCATCTCTTCTGCCAGGCGCTTACGCAGACGGCTGACATGGCGTGAAATTTCTTTTTGATAGGCTTTGGGGTTGTTCTGAAAGATTTCCAGAATGCGCAACTCTGCTTCGCCGGTGCCGCCTGAACGGCCTTTGATAAGCTCTTTTACCCAAGAATTATGTGCCAGTTTTTCCAGATATTCTTGCTCGCGGCCAGGTGTTGAAAGTACCTGGTAGGTCAGCACTGTAATGGGTTTGAGGGGTTTATCGTCCTGGGTGCCCAGTAGTTGCTCCACTCCCAACTTCGCCTTGCCAAAGCTTTTTTCATCGCTCTCTAGAGGCAAGAACAGGTCTAGTTTGCCGCCCCATTGCGACTGAATCGTAGTATTGGGGCAGAGAATCAGAGCTGGGCACTTAAGAGTGCTAATCATTTGCAGGCCGATGATGGTTTTGCCTGCCCCAGGTGGCGCGACTATGTGTATCTCCCGCTCACCCTGCGCCAATTTAGCATCAACTAGGTCGAGAATTTCACGCTGATAACCACGCATGGGGTAGCGAAACTGCAAGTCAGCCAGCAGCGGCTCTTGGGCATCGCGAAAATCTGCTGGAATCATTGCTTTAGGTTTAGCATCAGTGGAAATCATGGCCCTATTTTACTTTCTTTTGTCGATAGTGCTGAAATTAGGGAAAAGTTCTTCCTTGCTGGCTACAATGAAATGGTCAGCAGATCAAATTGGCTGGATAAAACAGCAAGTAGATATCAATGAGCCATCTGCTCGATATCTGCGATTCTGTTGCAAGGCATGGGGTTTAAATGGCATCTTTACCACTTCTTCAAATTGAGTCTGTTTCTAAGAACTATGGTGAGCATCACGTTAAGGCCCTTAGTGCAGTAACTATCAATATCGAGCGGGGTGAATTCGTCTCCCTCATGGGTGCCAGTGGTTGTGGCAAAAGTACTTTGCTCAATCTTATTGCTGGTTTGGATAGTGCCAGCAGCGGCCGCATTATTTTTGATGGTGCTGATGTTACTAAGCTTTCTGATGAAGCTGTCACTGCCCTGCGCGCTAAGAAGATTGGCTTTGTTTTTCAGTTTTTCAACCTATTGTCGACCCTGACAGTAGAAGAGAATGTTGCTCTTCCTCTGGAATTAGGCGGAAATACAAATGCTAGTGAACGGCAAAAAAGAGTATTAGAGATGCTCACCCAGGTGGGTATGGAAAGTCGCCTAAAGTTTTATCCGGCCCAACTGTCTGGCGGCGAAATGCAGCGAGTGGCAATTGCCAGGGCCCTTGTGCATAGGCCCGAATTGATTGTGGCCGATGAACCCACCGGCAATCTCGATTCGGAGAACGGCATCAAGGTGTTAGAGCTACTCAAACACTTGAATAAGAGTTTAAATCAAACCATTGTCATGGCTACCCATAGCGAAGAAGCCGGAGCCATAGGTGATCGCATCATTCGTATGAAAGATGGTCTGGTTCTAAGTGATTCTCTTGTGAAGCACTAATGAAAGAGAATAACTGATGTCGTTTGCCTTCACTTTATTTCTCAGATTTGTTGCCCGAGATGTGCGCCGCAATTGGATTCGCACCCTGCTTACTGTCTTTGGTATTGCCCTTGGTGTTAGTGTCTATCTGGCTATTAGTATTGCTAATAACACGGCAATTTCACAGTTCAAGCAGACTGTTTCGCAAGTGTCAGGAAAGGCCAATATTGAACTCATGCCTCTGTCGGGGCCGGCCGTCCCTGAGAGCATACTGGCTGAATTAGCTAATCTGCGAGCCCTTGGTGTTAAGTACACCCCGATGATTGACGAGCATTTGGTTCTGGTCAATGAGCAACCTGAAAACAGCCCAAACAGTGAAATAGTTCAGCTTATTGGCATCGATATGTTGGCTGATTCTGACTTTAAGTCATATCAGTCTGATGCTGAAGACGAAACTGATGATTCTGGCAAAATTAGAGCCGAAGACACTGATTCAGGTACTACAAAGTCTGACAATCTCAGTGTATTCAGCCCCAGGGCTGTGTTGGTTGGTGGCAAACTGGCCGAGCGTTATAGCTTAAAAAAAGGCAGCAAGCTTACTGTCGTTGTTAACGATCAAAAAGAGCAATTGATTGTCGCTGGTGTTCTAGGAACAAGCGGCATTGGTGGCGCTTATAGTGGCAACGTTATTGTGGCTGATATCGGTCTGGCCCAAGATATTCTGAAATGGCCAGGAAAAATTACTCGGGTCGACCTCATTGCCCCTGATGAGGTCTTATCTATAGCCCAAGAAAAGCTCAAAGAGATAATGCCCAGCGATGTGCTTGTGGCCACACCTGACACCAGGTCTGAGCAGGCCGAAAAAATGGTGCGTTCTTTTGAATATAACTTACTGGCTCTGACCTTCATTGCTTTGATGGTTGGTATGTTTTTGATTTATAACACCATGACCATCACTATTTTGAGGCGGCGCCCTGAGATAGGAATATTGCGCGCAATTGGTGTCAGTCGCAGCACTGTGCGCAGCATATTTTTGTGGGAAGCTATTTGTCTTGGTTTAATGGGTACCAGTCTTGGTGTGGTCATGGGCGCTTTCATGGCCGATGGAGCATTGAAGGCCGTAGCTCAGACCTTCCAATATTTTTACTTCAAAGTTCCGCTGGAAAAAATTACAGTTGATCCACTTCAGTATGTTGCTG
>CALRJJ020000039.1:0-14464 GCA_943367505.1 Flavobacterium psychrophilum
AGAAACTCAAGGGCCTGCTTTTTACTTGTATCTGTCGCAACGGCCCCTTCAGTGTCAGCCTTAAGGCGCGAGGTAAGCTCATTCCAAAAAGGAGTTTGCGCATTGGGAGAAAGTTCGTAAACCTTTTTAAGGATATCAACATCAATCAACTCGGCAAAGCTCATTTTTCTAGCGACTTCTTCTGGTCGAGGCAAACCGCGGGGTTCAAGGAACTCAGAGATTTGTAACCATTGCTTTTTCTGTGCGATGGATACATCCGGATCAAGTAAGTTCTTAACTACCTTATCGGTGACTGGACCCATCAGCTTATCTTTAACCGTTGCAATGTTAGCCGACAAAAGTTCATGATGCGGTTTTAAATCCGCAGCTCCCAACAAGCTCGAATATCTTGGCGAAGGGGGGTTCAAGACATCCCTAAGTCTCTGCTCGGCACAAACGGCTGCGGCTAAAAGCTTAACGTCAGTATTGGAAGTTTCTGAATTTTGCAAGGCTCGATTCGCGTCTCGCGCAACAATATCTGTCGACTTGCCCTGCATATACTCACCAACAAGCACAGGAAACTCTTCAATTGTTATGCCTTTATGTTCACCGAAATGGGCATAGACATCAATGTCAGTCTCAGTACGTTCTCTGCCTGGTAGACGCTCTAACAATACAGCCGTAATAAATGCTTCACGCATAGGACCGAGAGCGCGCAAGTTATCAATCGCATGACCACTTGCTTCATGCCAATGAATCTGCTGTAGATTATCGTTATTGACAGCCGGGAAGTGTCGAACTGGAAAAGTAGGACCTTTCATATTACAGTCGGCAAAAGAAAGGCCTTTTTCACCAGTAAAAATCTCGAACAACTTATCGACTTTATGAAAACCATTCGAGAGGTAAGTCTCCGATGAATAATCAGCTGCGGGATCCAACCCTTTGGGTCTCACGGCGATTTCATCTTCAACTAGTACAACTTTCTTGAATACTTCCGCCTTAAATTTCCGGTTCTCGTTGCTCGGATCTTCTTGCGCTGCGCGGCGCAAATCTCTAACATTCTGGTGAAACTCAGCAACATTTATTGGAACATACACCCGTTGGCCGTTATCCATATTTACGTATTGAAGGTAGGGAAATTTCTCAGTAGTAGTAAACTCCTTCTCTACCAATTTACGCTGCTCAGCACGAGCAGCATCATTAGCCGCGGCATCGAAGTTCTCACCAAGAAGACCCTTGTCACGCGCTATTTCACGCAACTCCTGCCAGTTTTTTTCAGCATATTCCATCCGCAACCGTTTAATGGGCTTGATCTCCAACTCCGGCAACAGCGCCATCCCGGGAATTTCCATTTTAAGAAACTCAGCGGGGACCTTCTTGCCGTCAAGGCGAATCGAGCGATAGTCACCAGGCGCATAAATTTGGGATAGAGCATCTGACCCCAGTGAATCAACCGTATCAGGATTAGCGTCGAAGCCTTCGCGCTCTTGAGTCTGAATTAGAGGGTTAAAATCGACAGGATGAAGTGAATGCTCTATGTCCTGTGCAGTTAGGGACCTTATACTCACCTCTTCTGGCGTATTAGCCAATGTGGTTTCAATACGAGTGAAGGCTTCTTCAAGCTTTTTATCGACAATACGTTCGGGAAGTTCTACAGGCTTCAACTCTCCTGGCAGCTCACCGGAAACGCTATCGCGGCGGCTCATGTAGTCGATTGCTTCTTGTCGTATTTCTCTAGCAAGCGCTAGATTCCTTTCGTAACCTGACACTTGTTCAGGAGAAGCACCTTCAGTGGGCTTGCTATACTCTAGTGGTGCATTAAAGAATGGGATATCAACTTTGCTAGCATCTAGGCCTTTCGTCTCCTTGAGCCAACTTTCAATATGCCGCCATAAGGCACCAGTTTCTGGATTAATTACTTGATTGAGTTCTGCAAAACCTAGGTCGTAGAATGCCAGATCAGCCTTTTGCTTCAACAGAGTGCGAGCATCAAGGAAACTTTGGACAACAGATTCAGCTGATTTATATATTGTAGTGTCTGCGAAATAAGTATCCGGCCCTCTCAATCCCAAAATTTTGGCTGGACCTTTGCCCTCTCTTCCATAATTGTTCGTTCCATCAGACAGAGGCACGATTACATTCTCTTTCTCGCGTTCTAGCTGTTCACGTTGCATTTCTGGAGACAGATTCTTGAAGTTACTATCGTGAGCAGTTTCATAGGGCACAGTCCATCTATCCACGCCAGAAAGAGCAAAGATCTGACGCTCCTCCGGTGTGAAGGCTACTTCTTGCCAGCCATCACGATTAGTTACAAGTGGAGCATCGTTGACCTGAGCCAACTGTCGAATACGGGGTAAACCATCTTCGCCGATTACAGTCATTTCTTTCAGAACAGCTCTCTTGCGCGCTGCTTCTTCCGGAGTATAAGCCCCAGATTCTATTTTAGCCTCCAGAGCCTTGGAAATTTTGCCATAATACAAAAGGCCCATAAATAGAGGTGGGCCGATTTGGTGAGCTGAAATCATCTCGATTATTCGCCCCATATCTTTCTCAGATATGCCGAGCCTTGGCAATATTGCTCGTGCCACCAGAACAGCATCATCGTGATGAGTGTGGAAATTAGGCAGACTTCCAGCCGGAGCTGGAGCAGAAAACTTGAATGAATCAGAAAGTATTGAAGCTAGCGCGACTCGTTGTGTTGCTTCTGCGCTCAATCCAGAACGACGTGCCAGTTCAAGAGCAATCGTCAGTTCACCAATCGTGTGCAGATAGTTCCCCATAGCATCGGGATGCATGTTCTCGCCAGAGCGATAGGACGACCAGTGCTGTCTTGCTAAGGCAAGAACATCATGAACAGTTTCCTTATGCTCGGCACTGAGGGTGGTATCTTTCATGAGCAAGTCAAATGCGTTGGTTGGCTTACCTTCTGCGTCAGTGGCTTTTACATCTTGAAGTTCTCTCTTTAGGACATCGCGATGAGCGCGTCTATCAGTTTCTGGGATAGGAGCAAATTTCTCTTGAATAACTTCTAGCAAATCGTTTTGTCTTCTATAGCGCTCTATAGATTCTGGTGATGCATCAACACGGCGTTCACTGGCAATTCGCTCAATGAATTCTCTTTGCAGTTTAGGCTGTTTCTCAAGATCAACCAAAATTTTCTCGGTAAGCCACTGTTTCTCTGAAGGCTTAGACTCAGAGATAGCAAAGACAGCTAGGTCGGCTCCTTTCTCTCCCCAGTTTTCCGCCATCCAGCGCTTTGTTATAGCTCCACTCTCGAAAAGTTTGTTAGCATTGTTGAAATCATTAGGATCGCTACTATCAAGCCAACGTTCTATTGTTTGCTGAGCTTCCTTGGTGCCAAGTTTCTCTAATTTAGCTTGATAAAACTCTAGACTCGTAACACTATGTCCATCAAGTGAGTGCCGACCTAAAGCCGCAGCAGAAGGGTCAATGTCAGCTGCTATTTTGCTCAAAGCGTAGAAGGCCGCTCTGTCTGTCAAATCGCCTGGGGTCTTTGAGGCGTTCACTTCATTGAGGTAGAGCTTTCCACCATCGATGAAAGATGATTCTGTGATAAGAGCTAGACGTTGATTGGTATCGTATACCAAAGAATTTTCTCTTATACCAGTGTTAGACTCAATCTCTCGAAGTTGCTCAACAGTGAGCTTCTTTCCTTGAGGTAGGCCAAGTCTATCAGTAATCTCATTAACAACTAGTTTATCGACAGCAGCAGCTAAACGTCCGTCTTCGGTTCTTGTAGCTTCAGCTCTATCTCTAACGATTCCAACGCGACCAGAAGAACCGATTGTGGTGTCAACATTACCGCTTTCAATTGGGTGATCAAGGTTAAGTCCAGCCTTAGCCAAAATTGCGTCAAGCTTATGAGCAAGAACTGCAGCATCAGCGGCAGAAGCGGTGGCAAAGGTAAAACCTTTGGTTTTCTGAGGGCTTGAACCAGGGGCATCACCAACAGCAAGAGAGCTATCCAAACCATGCATGGGATCGAGAGTCTTCCAGATCTTAGCCAAGTTTGACAGTTCTGGGTTATTGATTAACTCTGGAAGCAGCACGGCTTGAAGCTTCGCCAAATCTTCAGGGCTAGAAGTACTAATATGGAGCTTAACGTCGGAAGCTACGTTTGAATCAGCACCGGGCTTTTTGTTGAAGAACCAATCGCCTATTTGTTTTAACTCGACTTTATCTCCGTCTCCGATTGAAACAACTCTAGAGCCACTTTCTGGGTTCACTTCTACACTAAGTGGCTTGATGATAGACTCAGGAATAGAAGCAACTTTTTGCTCTAAACTTGGCTTAGAAGTTTTAGCAACACTATCACGCGGCGACTTGAGGGCATCAGAGTCACTCCGACTGGGATCTGCAAATTTGAATTGTCCTGGTTCTTTACCTCTGGCTAGGAATACAAATGGATCAGCCGATTTTTCCTCTGGGGAAGGCTTTATAACGAGCTTTCCATTCTCAGCAGAAATGCTTCCACTCCAAGAAGTAGTTAATTCCACATGCCCAGCCTGAACCAGCCACTCACCAGAAGGCTGCCTGCGCGCCTGCGCCAAAATACTGCCGTCCTTCATACTTGCCAATGTGAGAGAAGAAGGTCCGTCAAATCTTTGCTCAACTTGAACTTCAAAAGACTTGTTCTTGACCTCGTAACGATTAGGATAGCTAACATCCTGAAGAGACTCTACTTGATACTTATTGACCAAAGCAGTCATCGCTGAACGATTGGTCAACTGCCCCTCAGTTTGATCACCTTTTGAGAGGTAACCTGGCAACTCAGAATACGTAGATGCTTGTATTAAAACGAGATTGCCGAATTTATCGTATCCCAGACTCTCCGGTTTGAGGCCGCAATTCTTTTCTATTTCCTTCAACTGGTCACTGCCAAGTCGCTCGCCCAAAGGCAAATTCTCATGAATTGCAGCTTGCATTACAGGGTCCAATCGCACCCCTCTCTCTCCAGAAACAGTAACTCCAGGGAAGAAAATATCTCGAACAATTCCGACGCGACCAGAGCTACCGACGTAAGCATCCGAATTGAATTTTAAAGGTGTGTTGTGCCCAGACTTTAATAGCACGCCATCAATCATTTCTGCTGCAGTCTTAGCCGCTATCGGATTATCTGAGTAAATTACAAAAAAAGGATTCCCTTTATTGATCTCCTTAGTCAGTGCGGCATGGTCGAGAGGGTCAATGGTCTTAAAGCCCGAAACAACACTCCGAAGAGCCGAATTTTCAGACAAAGCTGGAATTAAAACACTCCCAATCGCACTACTCTCTTCAGAGTCCTTTGCTGAGACCACAGTTTTGATCCGACCATCTGTTCTACCGATAACATCGTCATCTGCGCCATAGCGCCAGTATCCATTCGCCTTATCAACTAGACTGTATTTATTGGAATCGATTAACAATTCTCGATCCTTGCCTAAGGCCCTCACAACCATTTCAGAGGACTTAGGCTGACTAAGAGCGTCGCCCTCGACTCCGCTTCGCAGCTGAGCCTCGCTAATAGCAGTTCCGTCTCGTTGCTCGCCAACTTTGCCCAGATTAGACTGCTTACCCGAATTCTCGCTCGGAGTAAAAACTGCTGACTGCCTATTGTCAATTGCAGCGTCGGATTTAATAGGTGCTGCTTTATCTCTCGCTGCAGGGATGCCGGAATTGCTGTCGCTTAAAGCTACGTATACAGGTTTCTCAAGTTTCTCAGGAGTAGCATTAGTATGATGGGCTGGTTTGATCTTCACAAACTGACCAAGTTGACCAGAAAGAGCATTAACCAAATTGTCATTAAAGCCAGACTTGATTGATTCTAGGACATCAATCTTCTTCCCAGAAAGCCCAAGATTTTTTAGCTCTTCTGGTTTCAAACCAAGACTACTAGCTAGCTGACTATCCGCGCCTTCTTGAGCAGAGCGAACCGAGCCAATTGCACCAATGGTCGACATAGTCGACGCACCATGAATGAGCTGATAAATAGACTCAGTATCAGCCTTGAGAAAATTCTTCCACGGAGCAACCTTGCCCTCTCCGACGACCTTCGATACCGACTCAGAGATGATCTCAGAATTCTTAAAATTGATATTCTTCAATGGAGAGACAAGATGCCCTCCAAGCACCATGGCCAAAGCATCAGTGGCAACAGCCGCATGATCAACTTTGATTCCGGCTTCAGAGGTAACTCCTTGAGCAATACTGTTGCAATAGTTGGAGGAAAGATTGACGAAAATCTCACTAGAAGCGGCAGCAGCAAAAAGCATAGAATCTGGAACTTTCCCAGACTGAGCCAATTTACCAACAAAAGTATTGAGCAGAGCTACTTCACTTGCGTCGAGCGCTTCAGTACCATACTTACTAGCATTTGCTGCTAAAGCCTTAATCTGTTTGACAGCAGCCAGTGGGCCTAAGAGCTCTGTAGCACCACCCAAAGCATTCGAAAAACCTTCTACTTGCCCGCGAAAACGAGCATCTTTTTCTGATACCAGTTCGCTAGTTCTTGTATGAGCAGAGAGCTCTCCGCAAGCGACAGTATCTACTAGAGCTGTAGTTGCTAGCTGGGTTATCTTGCCAAACTTAACAGAATTGCTCAGTGCAGCGGCAACAGAAATTACTTCCGCCGCACCACAAGTAACAACAGTCTGTGCTGCCATAATCAAGCATTCTCTAGTCTGTTCCCTCGTTGCAGTGTAGCTTTCAGCATCGGCCTTAGCTTGCTCTGTAGTGAGCTTGGCAGACTTCATGAATTTGTTAATATTATTAGTCGCCATATCGTACTGATTAGTAGAACTACTACCAGGTGTAAAGTCATTAAACAGAACGTTTTCCATCCGTGTAACTAACATTCTGTCAGTAATGAGCGAGTCTCGCTGGGTGTTAAGCGCCTGGAAGAAATTGGCATTAGGTTCGATCACTACTCTGTCAAGATCAGTTGCTCCGGCACGATAGTTTTCAATCTTCTCCCCTACTTCTTTTGTTTGTTCATCGAGTTGCTTACGCAGTCCTTCAACAGTGACAATACCTCCAGGAGAATCGCTTGACGCTGGTCCCATGCCAATCAGATGCTGAGTTTGACCGTCTCCATATTTAAGCTCGGCAATGAAACGGGTCTTGTTCAGGGAGATAACAGATGACTTATTGCCATTATCATCATGGATTGATAGACCATAACCAGGGCCAATTTCTCCACAGGACTTTTCATCGACAACCAACTTGTTATCATCACTATTGCGAACTCTATATAGTTTGCCGCATCGAACTTCAAAAACGTCGCCATTCTCTTCATTTTTAATTCGACCAGAGACCTTCGAGGCTTCTTCTACATTGTTGATTGGATGCAACTCTACAACTTTTTTGTTAGCCTCGGCGCGCTCAACCAAACGCTCAGATCTGAACATATCAGAGATCTGTGAAACTCCCTCGAGTTTTGACTTTTCTTTCAGAGAAAAACCGTCTTTCTCAATCGATTTAATCTGCTCAGCTATGTTGTTGTATTTCTTTTCATCAAACTCTTTCCAAACATTTACCTCAACACTTCCATAACGGCTGCCAGTACCTCTTCGCTCAGTCTCTGGGTGAGTCAGTTGAAACAGCTTTCTCTCATCCTCAGCTTGCTGCTTGAGCTGGTTAACATTGATTACTTCGCCTCTAGAATTTGTAGCCCAATTTATTGATCGGGGAGGATTCTCGTCAGAGAAAGTAAACTTTGCATGCAATCCCTTTAGATCAGTAACCTTGAAATCTGTTCGTTCTTTAGATGCATCAGCACTCTGCACTGAAAGCATAAGAACACCGTCAACATTCTTCAAATCGCCAATTTTCTGATTGTCTTTAGCAGAAAAAACCTGACCATCGCGCACAACAGTTTCAATCTTATTGGCCTTACCATCACGACCGACTTCTTGGAAGTCAAAGCCACCACTAATTTTAGTGGTATCAGTCGGAACCTTATCGAGTGCATTAACTGCGCTATCGACTTTCTTCTTCAACTCAAGGATGAGCTCTTCCTTACTAGGCTTGGATTTATGTTCAAATTTCTCCTGTACTTTATCGACCTGTTTAATAAGAGTACTGAGATCAGATGAGTCACCACTATTCTTCAGCCTTGCAAGCACATTCTCTCTCATCTTCTGCTCAGAGTAAGCTGCATCAACGGCAGCTCGATTCTCACGAGTTTCACCAAATCGACCACCTAGAGAACGTTTGTATGACTCGTTGCGATCAGCAGCTATCAAATCATGCTCTTTCTTTACGGTCGCTTCAAGCTTATGAAGATCTACAATAGCTTTTTTATTGGGGGTACCGTCTGCATTGTAAGCAGGCTCGTCTTTGTTTACAGCACCATCTAAGAACTGTGAATTAGGTCCACCAGAAGTAAGATGAAACACCGTTCCCTTTATCGTAGCCAACGCTCTTGGATGGGTAGGATCGGTATTCCAAGTGATCGAACCACCTTCCAGCTCTTGACCCCTAACCTGTGGAGCCTTTACCATCCCGACTTGTTCACCTTTACTGTTAATCAAGGCACCCATATGAACTGAATACTTCTCACGGTTACCATTATTGTCTAAGTAGATCTCACCATGTGTAGCATTAGGATCAAGCTTAATATGACGTTGCTTGCCATCAACCTCACCAACGAATTCTCCCCCCATGTAGCGCGAGTTGATATCGGTAATTCCCTTAAGATCTTTGTCGCTGCGATTAATATGACCATCTTGGTTTACTTCACCAATAAGCTTGCCACGTTTTCCATCTGCAGTTACCTCAAACATGTAACCTGAGGAAATCTGCGCCTTGAGCTGGCCGTTTTCATCTCTAATTTCGCCGGTAAGGGTCTGCTTTAAATTCTCGCTCTTAACCACAACTGGCTGATCATTTGCATCTCTTCCTTCAAAGAGAAACTTCTGATCACCCTTTTGGTTCAATGTGACCATAGGGGGGCCATCAAGGCGAACATGACCACTGGCGTCAATCTTACCGAGATTACGGTTGCCATCAGTCAGCATTCCATCTTTGACTTGATACTCTTTGTTATCTAGTACCAAGCGACCAGTTGGTTTTTCGTCGTCTTTGAAGCCCTTCTTATCGAGCTCAAGAACCTCTGGCAATTTGACAAGATCACTGCCCATTTGTTTTTTCATAGCAGACCACAGAATCTCGCCATTCTTTAGCGAATTGGTCTGCTCATCGCCGCTAAGCTTGCGGCCGTCGACGGCAACGGTAGTTAAATTATCACCGACACCACGATAGGTGATACTGGTATTGCCTTCCTTAATTTCGTAATTGACTTCATTGGTCTTCTTGTTGACTGAAACCTTATGACTAACAGCCTCAGGTGTATCAGGATGAAGCACAACTTCTGTATCGGTGTTGCCCTGTTTATCGGTAAGAGTGAGCTTGGTAGACATGATCTCTGGCGGGTGCTCTCTCATGTCAGAAAGTACGGATCTCTCAATCAAGGTACCGTCAGCTTTCTTTGCTTGAGTTGCAGTTTCGCGCAGTGTTGGTTGGTTTTTCTCCAGATCTTCTTTGGTTGCATAATAAAGTTTGGATTCTGAGTTGTCTGGATTTTTGAACGATCTGACTTCCATCTTCGAAATATCGATGGGCTCTTTTGAATTTTCTTTTGCAGCTTCACTGGCTTTGTCCTTGTTGAGCTCACCAAAGCCCTTAAGAGCTGCTTTAGCCATATCAGTAGCCATATCAGACGTGCTATCTGCGGCCTTTGTGACATTCTCGGGTAGCTTGTCCGCAGCAACTGCAGCGCTCTCAGCTACATTGGCAATGTTACTGAGAAAGTCTGAAGGCGCAGTCGACGCTGGTTTCGACTCTAGCGAGCCTTTCCGTGTATTTTTAGGAAGGTCTTCGTCAGAAGTATCTGCCGCGGCAGAATCAGCAAGTGCCTTGATTCCGAGTCTAGCTGAGTCTTCTAGTATCTTACTAAGGGTTTCCTCACAAACCTTGCTGACCAAATTTTCGCATGCGCTGTCTAGTGCCTTGAGGGCAGCTTCTGCCATAGATGACGTTGAGGGGGAAGTGCTATCGCTGGTAGATGCAGAACTTTCTGGACTCCAAGCCTCAGCAGCCGCCTCGCTCGGGGCAGCATAGTCTGAAGATTCCGATGAATAGTCCGCCACTGACTCGACACCAGAACTAGCGATATTCGCCATAGACTCAGCAAAACCCATTAATTCAAATCTCCTAGCCTAGAAACAATCAGAGTAAACAAGCATTTCCCTCAAACTCACAACCACAATATGAAGCCCACACCCTTACAAGGGTGTGATCAAAGAGGCAACAAAGTGCAAAATCTAAAAATGTGTGGCCCAAAGATCCTGATTCTTGGCGAAGCCTAGCTCCATATCTGTCAGTCCAAACTTCAAAGTCTCTACAATCGGCTTTACACCCTCTGCCAGCTTAGGCAATACAGCTATGGCGTCTGCAGAAATTGAAACGGCGCTGACTTCTCCGGGTTTGAGTAAAAGACCCTTGCGACCAGGCTCTACAAGCAAAATAAAGTGGCGACCGTTACTACACTGATAGTCAAAAGTGCAATGACAGCGCTCGAATACTTGTTTTAGTAGATAATTCACCAATTGATTTAAGCGATTTTCAGCTAAGTTATCGACCCACGAGCGAAGAGGTGACAGGTCGCGACGCAATAACTTCAGAAGAATACCGCTGACGATGCTCTGAGCGGCTTCCATATCGGCCGGCGAATAGTCTTTGAGATTGCGCAAATCATCCATCAATCATCTCCTTGGGTGACAAATAGCAGACTAAGGCCAGGCCTATTGCGAAATTGTGATCTAAGCAACCTGCTCTGAAGGGAAACGAGAGGCAAAGTCTGCAAACCCGAGACTAGAGGTGAAGCAGGTAGAAGTGATCACACTTTTGAAAGCTCAAAAATGTTATTCAACAATCACCGGTCTATGACCATGAAAAGGCAGGAGCGATTCAATGCAAGAATTCAATATCAGGGACTATGGCAATTACAAAATCCCGCTTGAAGAATCGCTACAAAATGACGAAAAACTATTCATTGGCAACGCTCAAGACAACAAGATTTTTCTGACAAAGAATATTGAAGGAATGAACAAGCGAGACGGCCTGCCAATACTGATACTGTTCGAGCCAGAAAAGCCTTCACAAACATGAGTAGCGTTAAGGTTGACCTAAATTACTAGCAGATCCCCCGGGGGCCCCGGAGCCAAGCTTATCGCGCCAGTCCGGCATGTTTATCTTAGCCCGAACGACTCTCAGCGTTTCAGGAAAATACTTCGGCAGATTTGAGTAAGCGCTATCATTTACCGCATACTGCAACAGTTCAGCAAAAGTCTCGCCACGTCCTTTATCAGGCTGCAGGTAGTAACTAACTTCAGCCTTTTGTTTGGCGGTCAACTTGGACAAATCACGATAATATGCGGCCTGAAAGTCAGCAGAATCAGACGCATTTAGCGGAAGATCCAGGCGAATTTCGATACCAGCAATACTAAAAGATAAATCGGGCTTTAACTGCTTATCCACAACATGTCCAATCTCATGAGCTATCGCACTCTTTATTGCACGCTTGTCAGAACGCAACTGCTCTTCTGACAAACCGATTACAGATCCTTCTGACTTTTGCTGAACAGCAGCTGGCACATCTTTATAAGTAGAGCCAGGCTTATAACCGGCAGGATGTTTGTCTTTCAAATCAGGAGCAATATCAACATAATTTGAAGCCGTCACCACTCGCACGTTAGCCTTCTTCGCGATTTCCAAAAGTGGCTTGGGTACATCCTCGAGCGCATGAGCCACCTGATTGTAAAACGCTTGTGTGCCGCCACGTTTATCGATCAAACTAGTAATATTGGTATCAGTCACAGGTAAAATATCTGAAGCACCAACATCAGCAATGGCTTTACCGAAGTTACTAATTGGTTCAGACACTGTAAAAACATTGGCAAAAGCATTTTGCTCCAACACAGAAGCGTCTTTGCCCACTACACCAGCACCAGAATCATCTTTCGGCCCGTCAGCGGGAGCCGCCTTATTATTCGCCGACATCGCTGTCGCTTCAGCAAACATTTTACCAGCAGCTCCAGCAGCATCGGCCTCTATCGCCGAAGACGCAGTGCGCACAGCAGACTCAATAACATTATCAAAATTCATATCAATTTCTGCTCTCGCATCATCGTTTTACTTGAGGGTTTAGGGTTACACCTCAAGAAATTATGAAACAAACGGCCTAACAAAAGTATGACAATGCTCAGGGCCCAGTAATGTTCAATCTTACTTTGCGATCTAACGCTCTAAATCTGGCCAAAGCTTCACTGCTTATAGCACAACCTGTAAGGTCGAGATTTCTCAACTTCTTTAGTTTCGTCAACGAATCAAGTGTCTTATCTGTGGCACCAGAATCGCCCAAGCCAAGACTCTCTAAATTCTTAAAGGTACCAATTAACCTGCTATCGTCCTCACTCAATAACGGATCTGGCAGTTCCAAGTAAAGCGTTGAAAGCCGTTCTGAACCTTCCATTGCCTTCAACATTGGGTAAATATCTTTATTCTGGTTAAATAGGAGGTGAGTGAGATTCCTTAAGCTAGAAAGCTTGCTCATGCCTCTTCCGGTCAGGCCAGTAAGATTGACATTTAGCACCTCAAGACTTGTTAGCTTAGACAAATAGGCAACGTCTCTATCGTCAATATTCGCCCCTTCTACGCTGAGCCTTCGCAAACTCTTGAGAGTGCAGATATATGGCATAGCTGGCCGCAGTGCAACTAGTTCTAATTGCGGCCTGACAGTAAGGGCGTACAAATCATCAGGACGAAATGATCCAAAGAGCTGAGGCTCATCGATAAAGTCAGAACCATCAGCGATAAAAGCAACTCTAATATGGGCAGGAAAGCTCACTCTGCCGCGAGCTATTTGAGTTTGCTGAGGCTGGTCATAAGGGCCAATCTTACCCAGAATCTTATCCTGGGGAAAATCAAACTGGATTGTTCTGCCATTATCAATCAATTTAGAAAACTTTGGCAACTCTTTTGCTTGCTCATTATGCTCCCGAACACTATAAAAATACATTCCACCGGCACCAGATAGCACGCATATGGCGACAACAGAAAGAAGAACAAGCCTCTTAGAAAGACTTCCAAGCCCAGCAGCTGTGATCGTCTCATGCAGACGTTTTCTCGAGCCAACAGCCTCTTTATAGCTATTGAAGGGAGAAGTATCAATTTCTTTCCCTGCACCTATTGCTTGCAAGTCATCAGCCACCTTGTCGAGGCTCTGATAGCGATCCATTGGTACTTTTGCCAGCATCGTAGCCACCAAAGTCTCAAGCGAATCAGGGAAATCAGCGCCGCCACTAGCTTCTTTGAGGGTTGGCGGGCGCTGATTTTGGTGCATCATCATGGTTTGAATCTGATTGGAACCGTGAAAAGGAGGAGAGCCAGTCAGTGCTTCGAAGAATGTGCAGCCAATAGAATAAATATCAGACCGTGGGTCTATGCGGCCCCCGTCGCACTGCTCAGGGCTCATATATGCGGGAGTGCCAAATACTTCACCATGGGAAGTTAGGTTTTGATTAGCAGGGTCAGCAGCACCAGCCAATTTTGCAATGCCAAAGTCAACTACCTTGACCCTAGAGCCGCTGACATCAGGTTTCTCTAAAAGAATAATATTGGCCGGTTTAATATCGCGATGAACAATGCCTTTCTTGTGAGCGTAATCAACGCCCCTACAGATTTCAACAAAAACTGGCAACGCTTCACCAGCTGAAAGTGGCCCACCATTCTTTAACCGCTGAGAGAGGTTAGTGCCACGCAAAAGATCCATAACATAGTAGGGGAGATTGCCTTGATGCAAGCCAAGATTATGAATACCTACGATATTTGGGTGATTCATCCGCGCTATGGCCTGGGCTTCTACCTGTAGGCGTCGCCATGATTTCTCAGAAATATGCTCGCTACTCAGAACTTTCATAGCATAGTTCTTTTGCAAGATTCTATGCCGCACGCTATAGACGCAGCCCATACCCCCTTCGCCGATTATGTCTATGATTTCATAGTTGTCGCCAATAACTTCACCAGGTCTCAGCCGACCGTCAAGCGAATGGGCAAAAGACCTAGACGAGTTAGAAGAGCTATCAAATAAACTGCCCGGCTCAACCGCTAATGTGTCACTCGGGTCTTCATCAGACTCTTCAAATTCGGGTCCCGGATTTCGAGGAATCATTATTTATCCACGGAAAATGCCATCTCGTAGAAGTATTCCCGTAATTTGCTTACAGGCAACTCAAATATGCCATCATCTTTGCAATCTTTTGAAAGCAATTCCCGAGGTAGTTCGCCTCTTCCTTGGGGGTTTCTAATCTTTACCAATTCGTTTTTGGCATCGTAGCCTATGACGCTATAGGCATGCTCGTTGCTGAGCCCACCGAGTTTGCTTTGCTGCTGTTTAAATTCATCAGCGCTTTTGATTACACTGAGG
>CALRJJ020000040.1:0-14390 GCA_943367505.1 Flavobacterium psychrophilum
TGCACGCGTTGGCCGTTTCCCAAGATGTCCTGAGCGTAAGACTGAAGTAAAAGTAAGAGGTAGTCTGCCTCTTCTTTAGATAGGTCTACAGTGCCAATTGAGAACTTGTCTGCCACAGCCACAAGCTCAGGCAATGTCAATGAATCTGCTATCAATATTTAGTACCTTTCCCTATTGTTTCCAGCACTACGGGTAGTGCCACAGGCGCTGCCTGTAGTGTTGGGTCGTGTGTTGCTATATCACGCTACTGCGTCAGATTGTAATCCGCTGGAGTGGCTTCTGAAGGATTTCGACTTCAGGAACATATGACTTCACAGCAGCAGTGCTACAGGCTATATCCGCAGAGGGTAACGATATGAACGTCTCATTGTGCCGGTCCGCATTGTTTTTGTAGGGATCATAAGGATATTTGCCAGTGAGCAGTGCGGCAATCGTGTAAATACGCAGCTGTAACCAGCTGTAATAAAAGCGGCTTGCAGAGCAGCTTAAGGTTCGTGGCTCTGCTGCTTTCCTATTCTTGATTCGCAGCACCACCGGCCGTCAAGCCGCCTTGGGCCACTGCAATGGCTTGACTGCTCGGAGCCGCGAATCACCTCTTCTGCCGCGCAGCAATGAGCTGCATGAACAGAGAGAGGAAGAAAGCTATGAATGCAGTGATGAAAAGCCAGGTTCAATGCAACATCCAGTTCGGTATGGAGGCTGATTGGAGCACGCTGATGGTAAAGATTAAACGGATCCTGTCTTCAATGGGAGTAGTGATGCCTGAATTAGAAGATTTAGCTCAAGAAGTATGTATCAAACTTATAGGTTGCAGGGTGCGCGTAAATTACATGAGTTGGTTGACAGTGGTGGCGCGCAACGTAGTGGCAGATTTCTATCGTCGCCAGTATAGGCGTGCTGAAGGAATCAGCAGGAAAACCGAGTTCGTGGAATTTGATGGTCTCGTCAGCGTGAGTGCAGACGAGACTGATTACAGGCTTGCATCTATTCCGAATCCACGAAAGGAAGTACTGGAGTTCGATTTCAAAGAAGCTATTGTGCAAGAGTTCGCTCAACTAGACGCTCATCAGAGGCAAACAATGTATTTGTATGTGGAAGGCTTCCCCTATGAACAGATTGCAACTTTGACTGGGACACCAATTGGAACGGTGCGCTCGAGAATATACTATGGCAAACGCAAGCTTCGAGAGCGATTGGCGTCCTATCGATAGGCTTGAATCAAAAGCAAACACCCGCCTAAGGGGAGCTTGTCTCCCCTTTTTCTTTGCTCAGTTAGTATTGAAATCAGCCTATATTCCACTTCTTGGGAAATTTAGTTCAATAGCTCTTTCCTTTTCTTGTATACGCGACGGCGTCCCGCTGTGCGCATTTTGTATATGCAAAACCTTCTTTTTGGATGTGTTTTCGCCTTTGTAGTGGTCTCTTTAGCCGACATAATGTAGTAGCTTTTGACCTCCTGATCCATTGACTTCTGCTATGGTGAAAGAGGCTCCTAAGTCCCGAAATCGAGGTTGGGTATGAACAAAGCAGACCTGGTAGATATCTTGGCACACGAAGTTGGTACCACCAAGAAAGAGGCGGAGATGGTGGTGAATGCCTTCATGGATACTGTTGTAAGGGAAGTGGCTCGTGGTGAAAAAGTCACCTTGGTTGGATTTGGCACTTTTGATGCTAGTCAAAGAAGTGCTCGCACCGGCCGCAATCCTAAGACCAATGAGCCTTTGGATATCCCAGCAAAGAAGGTCGCTAGATTTAAGGCTGGCAAAGACTTTGCCGTAGCGGTCAACAAAAAGGGCAAATAAAGCAGCTAGATCTTTGTTGCTTCGGCTGTCTAATGGTGTCTTTGAGCTAATTGCTTGAAGCCCAGTACTGCCTGTGGTTTTTGTTTCTATATTTCGCAGATTCTCTTGAAGTTCTGCGCTGTTTCCTAATTTTACCGTCGCGGCGCCACCACAGCGCAAGCGGCGGTATTTTTACTGGTGATCTTTCTCAAGGCTTGCCCTGTCGAGCCGCGCCGGTTGGTTCTCCTCAGTAGCGCTTGCTGTTAAGCAATGAGGAGGGGTGATGGAGAATCAGAATCATGACTATGCGTTGGAATATGGCTTGGAGTTGACCAGCAACAGTAAGGTAGGTTGGGCCTTTAGCTTGCCTAGAGCTGAGACCTGCATTAATGCCACGGTTATTTGTCGCAAGGTCTGCTATGGCAATGGCATTAGGTATCAGTCGAAGGGCCAGAAGGAGAAGCGAGCTCGCAATCTGCGGACAGTGGAGTTCCTCCTCGCAGAGGGTGGGTCAGAGTTGCTAGCAGAGAATCTCTCGATGTTAGTCGAACAGGCCAGGCCGCGAGATTGGCTCACTGCAAAGATAGCTGGTGGCAAGACTGTTGTTCCGTGGTCTTTGAGAATCCACGATGTTGGCGACTATCCCGAGTTCCGGACTATCCCGTGTTCGAAAATTAGTGAGCACAAAATTGAGATTGTGAACCACTTCGATTCAGCATCTCTATTGCAACACTCGGCATAGCATTTGACATACTAGTGGTTTTGAATAAGCCGATTGCTGTCTCGAAATCATTGGGCGCGTTGATGATCCTATTCGGGATCATAGTCATTGCTCGTGGCTGAGGAATGCTTTGCGGGATGAGATGCTATTTTCCTGCGCATCATAACGCGAGACAAAAGCGGTACAAAGACAAGAGTGAACAGGGTGGAAAGAGACAGTCCGCCTATAACTGTTATGGCAAGCGGCCGATGCAATTCCGAACCGGCACCATGACCCAGCCATAAAGGCGTGAGTGCAAGCAGTGTACAAAGAGTCGTCATCAATATTGGACGCAGTCTAATTATTCCAGCCTCTACCAAGGCGTCATCTCGTGATAGACCTTGCTCTTGCAAACGATTAGCGTACTCCAACAAAATAATTCCATTTTTTACTACAAGCCCGACAAGCAGGATCAGTCCCATGAAGGAGGACACGTTCAATGGCGTGCCTGTTCCGATAAGAGCCAGCTCAACGCCCAGCATGCCGAGCGGCAAAACCAAAAGTATTGAGAGCGGCTGCAGGAATGAACGAAACTGAATTATCATCATGAGATACACAAGCGCTGTGGCAAGGAACAACACAAGCAGTAACTGTTGAAAGCTCTCTTGCTGGCTGAGATAGATGCCGCCGATAGTGACAGACACACCAGGAGGAAGAGCGATTGGTTTGAGAACGGTACGCACTTCCTGGATTGTGGAACCAAGGTCCCGGCCTTCGATACTGGCTTCAACAGAGACATAGCGCTGTTGGTGCTCGCGTAGAATTTCAATTTCTGCATTTATCTGCGAGATAGTGGCGATCGCATCAAGAGGCAAAATGGCACCGTTTTTGCCGAGTATCTGTAGTTGGCCAATCATGGAGGGATTGAAGCGAATCTTGTCGGGAAGGCGAACGCGAACATCGACAAACTTGTCTCCTTGCCGCATCTGTGTTGCGACTTGTCCCAGAAAAGCTGCTTTTACTTGGTCCGTAACATCTAGCGGTGTTAGAAGCAACCGCCCGGCGCGTAGCGGATCGACTTTGATATCGAACTGCGGAGCACTGTCCTGGCTGGTCAAAGCAAGATCGACTAAGCCATGAACGTTTTTCAATTTTGCCTCAATGGTTTCAGCGACAGATCGAATTGCGGCCCGGTCTTCCCCAAAGACGCGTATCTCAACCGGGTTTCCTGCACCTGCCAAATCATTGAGTTGGTCTGCGAGGATGGGATGAAACTCGGTTTCAACTTGCGGAATTCGTTCAGCGATCTTGCTGCGCTGCTCGTCCATAACCTCGGAAGTTGAGCGTTTGCGCTGATCGTGCGGTCGCAAAACCACCAGTATGTCACCGGTGTTCGGCTGTGTGGCGAACAATCCAAGCTCCGCCCCGGTTCTACGTGTCCATGCCATTACCTCGGGAGTTTCACTGAGTATTTTTTCAATCTGTTGGCAAATCTGATCAGTTTGAGGCAAGGAAGTTCCGGCAGGCATCAAGTAATCTAAAACGTAGCTCCCTTCGTCCATTTCCGGCAAAAAGTCGGTGCCGATTCTTCCAAACAACGAGCAAGAAGCAAAGAGAATCAAGATGGCGGACAAAGCGGCGACTACAGGATGGCGAAGCGAAGTTCTTAGAGTTCGCCGGTACCAAGCGGCTTTCTGCTTGCTTGACCCTTCGTCTTTTCGTGCCGCGTGAGCTTCCTGCTTCATCACTTGCGCACAAAAGATCGGCACGACGAACAAGGCCAGGAATAGCGAAAAGGCGACGGCACTGGCAAGGGTTATCGTCAGGGCAGTAAAGAATTGACCGGCTACGCCTGAAATGAACCCTAAAGGAAGGAAGACAACAAGCGTCGTGGCAGTGGAACTGGTTACGGGACCGGCCAGCTCGTTGACAGCGGCAATCACAGCCTGACTTGAGGTAAGACCTTTTTGGAGTTGCCGGTGAATGTTTTCGACGATAACAATCGCGTCGTCGATTACTAATCCTAAGGCAATGGCCAAGCCGCCCAGCGACATCAAGTTCAAACTTTGATGCAGTAATGCCATCGTGGCAAAGGCAGCGGCGGCACACAGAGGAATAGTAAGAGCGGCCACCAGAGTGCTTTTCCATGAGCGCAAGAAAGCAAACAAGATAGCAATGATGAAAATGATTCCGATGGCAATCTCTTTGAGGATAGAGTCCAGTGCTTGGCGGACAAGCCTGGATTGGTCGTAAGCCTTGCTGATTTTTACACCCGCCGGCAGTGTTGTCTTGATTCGCTCCATCTCTGCGGCTACGCCATCTGAGACAGCTACGACGTTGCTGCTGGGTTGCCTGAAGATGTTGACTACAATGCCTTCTTTGCCATCTGCACTGATGACACTGAGCGGATCGCGAAATGAATTTGTGATTTTGGCGATGTCTTTCAAGTAAATCGGCTCGCTGCCTGAGCGCGCTACAACCAAGTCGTACAGTTGCTCCGGTCTGACTGATTCGCCCGGACCAACAATCAAATTTTGCTTGTATCGATCATCGACTCTTCCAAGAACCTCAACCTGATTCGTTCTTGTTAGAGCTGCCGCCACATCGACAATACTTATTTTGTAGGCAGCCAGTTTATCGGGGTCAACCTGAACGGCTACTTCCGGGATTTTTCCCGCCTGTGTTATTGCTCTTGCTACTCCTGGAACTTGGAGCAAACGAGGCTCTATCTCGTATCGGACCGTGTTGTACAGCTCTGACTCAGGTACGGTATCGGACGTGATGTTGTAATTGAGAACAGGGAATATGGCAGGGGTAACAGGCTCTACGATGAGAGAGGCAGACGGAGGCAGATTAGCCCTGATCTCTGCGATTCTTGCTTGTACCTGCTGCCAGGCAAAATTCATGTCAGTGCTCGGTTGAAACTCAATCGAAAGCTCGCTTGCTCCGCGAATAGTTTTTGAGCGAATCCATTTGACGCGATAGGCTTGGCTAGCAGCTTCTTCAAGCGGTCGTGTCACGGTTAGAAGGACGCGATCGGGCGCTATATCGCCTACAGTACCGATCACGGCAATGCGCGGGAAAGCAAGCTCGGGATATACGTCACTGGGAAGAGATTGAAAAGCCAGAAAACCAGCAATAGTAATGAGAACGATAAGAAAATAGAGAGCCCGGCTTTGCTTCAGCAAGAACTGAAGTATCTGAGTGATCATTTTGCGGGCTCTCCTCGGTCCAGGATAGCTCCATCAGGTACGCCATAGGCGCCGGATGTGACCACCTCGTCGCCGTCGGACAAACCTTCAAACACTGGAACTTTGCCGTCCTCAGCATCACCGACCGTAACTTTTGTCAACTTTAATTTGCCACCGCGGACAACATAAACGAAATGCTCTGCCGGATCGTCTGCGCCTGGGACCAATGCGGTTTGAGGAACGAGAGCAGCCCTGCTTGCTACTGTGGCAATCGAGACAACGGCCTGTTGTCCTTCCTTAAGTCGGCCGTGTTCGTTGCGGCATAGAAGTTGAATGGAGACGGTATTGTTGGCCGGGTCAACAACCGGACTAACAGCAGTGATTGTGGCACCGTACTTGATACCAGGCAATGCCACCGTAGTCACGGAGGCGGTTTGTCCGACTTTGGGGTCAGCCGGTGAATCGGCTGGCATATTGGCGTCGATGATGACTGTACCTAAATTGACCACGTGTGCAATAGGTTTGCTCGGGTCGGTCATATCGCCGACGTTCAAGAATCTTTGGGCAATCACACCTGAAATAGGACTTACAACTTTTGTCCATGCCAGTTGTGTAGTTACGTTCAGTGGAGCAACCTTTGCTTCGGCTACTCTTGCTTCGGCAGCTTCTACTTGGGCTTTGCAGAGTTCAACTTGACTGCGTGCTGCAATCACGTCCTTTTCCGCCACGATGTCTTTGGCAAATAAAGCCTCAGAGCGCGTCAAGTTCTTTAGCGCTAGATCAAGAGCGATTTTTGCTTGAACGACCTGATTGAGCGCGGTGCGTTGAGGTGCAGTCGTTTGTTGAAGCTGAGCGACCAATTGGCGATCATCCAGAAGCGCAATCAGCTCGCCTTTCGAGACTTTTTGGCCTGGAACAACAAGAACCCTGGTTATCTTTCCTGCAATGTTCGGCGTCACGGAGACTGAATGATCCGGCAAAGCAATTACCTTTCCTGGGAAGGTTAGGTGTTTTTGCACCGGCATTGTCGAGACGCGCTTGGTTGGCAAAGATACATGGTGTTCGACTTCTGCTTCGGCTTCTTCCTCATGCTTTACCGCTTCTTGTTTTGTACACGCCTGCAAGAGTGAAAGGCAGAGCCCAAGCGCGACGACAGGCTTGATGCATTTGCGAAAGTGCGGCGATTTGGATTTGATTATGGTCATAAGAGTGGGTGTCCTACTGCCTGCTCAAGGTCGTTCAGCGCAAGTTGGTACTCCAGCACCGACTGTAGATACTGAGTGCGAAGAAGAATATTGCGTTGTTGAACATCAAGCACGGCGTTGATGTCGGTGTGTCCTAGCTTGTAGCCGAAGTCGGCGCTGGTAGTGAGCTGCTCTGATGCAGGTATAGCTTCCTGTAAATATCTTCGAATTTTTGCGCGCGCCATTTCGACGCGGCGGTAAGCAAGGGCAACTTCAGAATCTATGATATTTCGCTGGCTGATTTCCGCTTTATTCCATTGGTTGATGTCTGCGATAGATTTGGCAATCCTGCCTTGCTGGCGATCGAAGACGGGGAAAAATACTTGCGCTTGAACATACGGTGTTTTGCGACGCAGTGAGCCCTCAACGCTGACATCTTCGACCATCAAACCGGCATTGACTAATCCTCGGGGGAAGTTGTCAGCTCTTGCTACCTTCAGTTGCGCTCTTGCTACAGAAGCTGCTTGTTTAGCGACTTTCAGCTCGTATCTACTTTGATATGCTTCCTGGACCAGCTTCTGGCGAGGCGGCATTTCTCTTGTCAGATCTGGTAAAAGACCGGAAGCATCGTTTGTTGATTGCTCCGACAGAAGCGTCGGAAGGTTCATTGGTAAGTCGGCGGCCCGTCCAATCAAGATGTTCAATTGCTCACGACTGCGCTCGACCAGGATGTGTGCTTGTTCGGCATCCAACTCGGCTTGAATCACAGCGAGCTTTGCACGGTGCACGTCGAGTTTTGGTACGTCACCATTTTCGAATCGCTGTTGGGCATTGGAATGCAACCGCTTCGTCAACGCTACAAGGTCATCTTGAGTAGCAGCCAGTTCCGAAGCCATTATCAACTCAGCATAAGCGCGCCGAGCTTGACCACGAAAATTCCAAAAAACGCGAGCCAGCTCCAGATCGGCTTGTTCAACCTGCTTGCGCGCAGCCATTAGCCTGAAAAGAATGACCCAAGGGGCCTCAAACTGAATGGTTGCGCCATACTTGTAAGTGAACCTGACCTGTAAGTCAGTCATGAATCCTGGATTCGGAAACACTGTTGCTTGCTTAATAGCGGCTTTAGCCACTGGAATTTGCGAGCGAGCCTGTTCCAGCCTTGGGCTATTAGCTAGCCCCTCATTCATTACTTGATGTACAGTCACCACTCCAGAGCGCAGGAGAATTTTATCTTGTTGTGGTCCCTGGTCCTGCGACTGCTGCGGTTGTGGCTGCTGTAATTGCGGTTGTGGCTGGACCGCGGCATGGGCTTGGTTCAGGTGAGTTGCCGGACAAATGAGAGCCAAAAGAAGTCCCGCTGCCACGTTTCGACGGTGTGTTGACCAGCTTGTCTGTGGTTTCAGTGGACACGTCAATTTATGCATGGGGTCAATTACCCTTGCCATTGGATGACGCTTTCTCACCCTTGATGTCGATTCTGAATTCCGTTCGTTTACCGGGTTCGCTTGTGACAGCTATTGTTCCATCGTATTTGTCTATGATCGCTTTGACGATTGGTAAGCCAAGCCCATTTCCTCCTGAATGGTAAGAGCGCGCTTCATCGGCTCGCCAGAAGCGGTCGAAAACTTTTGGCAGGTCTTCTTTCTCTATACCGATTCCAGAGTCGGTCACGGTGATTTGAATACCGCCGTTGGACGGTGATGCACAAATCGAGACGGTGCCATCATTTGGGGTGTACTTGATTGCATTGTCCAAAAGGTTTTTGAGAACGCACTTCAGGTCATCGCCTTCCATGAAGACATACAGGTGCCCCTGAGCATCATTCTTGAGTTTTAGGCTTTTCTTCTCCGCTCCTGGAGTGACCTGTTCCAAGACATCTTCAATATGTTCAGCAAGATCAAGAGGTGTCAAAGCAGAATCGATGCGTGACTTCTCTACCAATTGCTCGGCTTTTGCAAGCATCAAGAGGTCTCCGGTTAATTTTTCCACCTGCAAAGCACCACTTGCGATGGCTTCAAATTTCTCCTTGTCGCTCTCCCTCATTCCGTGTGGATGCCGCAACGCCACATTAGAGTTTGTGCGAATAGCAGTTATAGGCGTGAGCAGTTCATGAGCGGCATCAGCGCAGAACTGCTGCAAATGCTTGATACTCTCCTCTACCGGTCTAAGCGACTGGCGGATCAGCAAAAATACACCGATACCACTGGCGGTGACAGCCACAAGAGCGCCGAACACCAAGCATTGAAGCAAAAGTGCCCTTTGCCTTTTGATTTCAGCAAGAGGATGGCCTACCCTTACATAGCCGAGAAGCTTTCCATTTGCAATTGCAGGCTTGGTAAAGACCAGAGCCGGTGGGTTTGATTGCCATTGGAACGTCTCCTGGCGTTCAAAGGGAACGGAAAGAGCCATGAGACCTTTTTCAATGTCGAGCCGTCCGGAAGTATCGAACCACTGGATTCGCATATTGTTCAAAGCTGGCGAGGCTTCGTTGGGAAGCACCGAAACTATGAGATCTGGTTTGCCGTTATGCGACTGCCCGTAGTCATCGAAATCAATAGATGAGATAGCGGAATCGGCTATGGAGCGCAATTTATCTCGCAACTGATCGTCAAAGGCCGAACATCCGAAGCAGTACACAGCCGCGCAGAAGATCGCAAGCACGCCTAGAAACACTGCAATGTTGATGAACACCAAGCGTTTTTGCCACTTCTCAAGCATTGCTCTTCAACCTGTATCCAAATCCATAAACTGTTTCTATCACTGGTTCTTCGATACCAGCGGCGGCAAGTTTCTTTCGCAGCGTCTTAATGTGGGTCTTGATTGTTTCTTTGCCACCAGCGAATTCTTGCGACCAGAGCTTGTTGAGCAACTCTTCGCCATTGAAGGTAGTTGCCGGATTCAGAGCGAAATGCACGAGTAACCGATACTCGGTCGGGGTCACTTCTATCGCATTTTCGCGGTAAGTAACTGCACAAGAAGTCGTGTCTATCTGCAACGGCCCACAGGCAATGAGTGACTGCCGTTGGCTTATGAATCTTCGCGATAGAGCACGAATTCTTGCCGATAACTCATCCAGGTCAAACGGCTTTGTAAGGTAATCATCAGCTCCGCAATTCAAGCCAACAACCTTGTCTTGCTTGTCATTACGAACGGTCAGCATCAAAATTGCAGCCGAGTTGCCATTGTCTCGGAGCTGCTTGCACAGCGCAAACCCATTGATTTTGGGCAACATCAAATCGAGCAGGATGATGTCGTATAGTCCAAGTGTAGCCATCTCCAGCCCTTGAGCCCCGTCAAAAGCCAGATCGACAACATAATTTTGATGTTGCAGTTCCTCCTTCAATGGGATGGATATTCGGTCATCATCTTCGACAATTAAGATCTTCATTTTGCTACGCGGGTCGCCTTGTTCGAAGTAATGACTAGAAGCCCTGAGTGTAAAACAACTCAGGTAATTTTCTGGTGAAGCCAGCAGTACAAGCGTCCTTGACATCTTCTATTGTAGCGAGCGCTCTTGGACTCTAGCAGGATGCTGACCGCCTATTGGTATGTATCTCCCTGATTGGTAAACCACGCAAGGAGGTTCGAGTATGTCACTTTGGCTATTTTTTGGAGATCAAGAGACAATTTCACGATTTCATCTTCATCCACTTGGCAAGTATCTGGATGATTACGCGAGGTGGTTGCACGAGAGAGGCTATTGCTGGGAAGCAGCGCGAGTGAAAATTCGCAATGTTGCTCGTCTGAGCCCTTGGCTCAAGCGACACGGCATAGCGGCGAAAGATCTGCGCTGGGACCACATACAAGATTATTTGCAGATGAAGCCAAGGAAAAGCCCACCGTTCAATAGACAGGACAAGGCGAACCTGAAACAGTTTCTGCGCTATCTGCAAGCACAGGGCATAGTTTCCAAGCCGGTTGCAACTGAGTCAACACCAATCGAGAAGATGGTAGCCGAATACAGAGTCTATCTATTGAAAGAGCGCGCTCTATCTGAAGAGACGACAGCGCAATATTGTCGCCACGTCAATCGCTTCGTACTTGAAAGTTTTCCGCGAGTAAGGCCAGATCTTTCAACTCTACGCAGCGTTAGCGTCACAAGTCATATTCAGAAGTCCGCAGCAAAAATGTCGAAGAAAGATGCACAATTGATGTGCTGTGCTTTGCGTTCATTTCTTCGGTATGCGAGATACCAGGGTTATATTGAAGCTGATTTGCAAGCTTCTGTTCCAGCGGTGGCAAATTGGACTTTGGCTTCAATTCCGAAAGCATTGTCGGCGGAAGTAGCGGAACAAGTTTTAGCCAGTTGTGATCGACAGACTCCAATTGGTCGACGTGACTATGCAGTGCTACTACTTCTTGCGCGACTTGGACTTCGAGCCGGCGAAATCGTCACGCTTGAATTGGACGACTTGGATTGGCGCGCAGGCACCGTCTCGATCCATGGAAAAGGAAGCAACCTGTCACAGATGCCTTTGCCGCCCGACGTGGGTCAGGCAATTGTCGAATACCTTCAGCACGGCAGGCCAACCTGCTCAACTAGAAGAATCTTTATCTGTGCAACGGCTCCTATTCGAGGTTTTGCACGATCGGGTGTTGTTAGCAATATCGTTGCGCGCGCCTTTCGTCGAGCAGGCTTCGATGATGCAACAAGAAAAGGTGCTCACCTGTTTAGACACACGCTAGCAACTGGTTTGCTTCGGACAGGGGCTTCATTGCCAGAAATTGCTGAAGTGTTGAGGCACAGATCGACTGCCTGCGTGACCATCTATGCAAAAGTTGATCTCCAATCATTGAGGTCGTTGGCGCTTGCTTGGCCAGGAGGTGCCCAATGAAAAGACTACGAACAGCTCTTCAAGACTATCTTACTCAACGGCGAGCGTCAGGAGTCAAATTGCATTCCGCCGGTCATGCACTCTTGAGATTCGTTTGCTTCATGGAGAAGCGCAGATGCACGTACATTACAACGGCTCTGGCCGTGGAGTGGTCCATGCAAGGCTCTCGTGCGAAATCGCAGGACTTAGCACAAGCGCAGTGCTTAGGTTTTGTGCGCGAGTTTGCAAAATACATGACGCCAATTGATCCGCGCACAGAGATTCCGCCGTATGGCGTGTTGCCCCATCCCACTAAACACACACAACCCAAGAAGAAGAGAACAAAAGCAATCGGAATAACTAATTCACAATCGGCGCATGATTTAGGACAAGCGATCAATGATTACCTGGCCATGCGGCGAGCTCTGGGGTTCAAACTGCGGTTGTGTGGTAATGCGTTGCTCGACTTTTCTTCATTCATGCAGGAGCGCGACGCGGAATATGTGACTATCAAATTAGCAATGGAGTGGGCCCAACAGCGAGCCACTTCTAAACCTTCCACATGGGCGCAACGCTTAGGCTACGTGAGAGATTTTGCGAAATTCAGAATCGCGACAGATCCAAGGACAGAAATTCCGACGTGGGATCTGCTCCCATGTGTCAGTCAGAGAGCGCGTCCGTATTTATACTCCGAGGAAGAAATACGAGCCCTACTTGATGCCACATCTACATTACCGGTAAACAGTGCAGCTGGCGTGTTGAGGCGCCAAACATATTACTGCTTGATTGGTTTGTTGAGCGTATCTGGCATGCGCATTAGCGAAGCAGTCAATCTGAAAATGTCTGATGTCGATCTCGATACTGGTGTATTGACAGTGACGGACGGCAAATTTGGAAAGTCCCGGTTGGTTCCGATACATTGCTCCACGCAGAAGGTTCTCTCGGACTACAAATCCGCTCGCGACAAATATCTAGGCATCCGTGGTTTCAGTTCAAAATATTTCTTCGTCACACAGTTTGGCGGCCGAATAGATACGGCCGATGTTCGACGCAAGTTTTATTCAATGTCGAAGGCCGTGGGGTTGCGTAATGAGGGACCAAACCGCGGACCTCGTATTCATGACCTTCGACATCGCTATGCCGTGACGACATTATTACAGTGGTACCGTGACGGCGAAGATGTAGAGCGTAAGCTGCCGCTTCTCTCGACCTATCTTGGACACGT
Source organism: Flavobacterium psychrophilum (assembly GCA_943367505.1). Classification (GTDB taxonomy): domain Bacteria; phylum Cyanobacteriota; class Vampirovibrionia; order Obscuribacterales; family Obscuribacteraceae. The sequence continues at coordinate 12,896 of CALRJJ020000040.1, forward strand.
GAAAGTGAAAGACACGTACTGGTACTTGACGGCTTGCCCAGAGTTGATGGGGCAAGCTGTCAGGCTTCTTGAGCAACAATGGGAGAAAAACCAATGACGAAACTTAAGCCTCCAACTTTCGCTGTTCTCCTTGAAAAATTCTTTACTGAACGACTGATGAAGCAGCGCAACGCAAGTCCTCACACAATCAAATCCTACCGCGATACATTCAGGCTTTTGCTTCGCTTCCTTCAAGATCGATTGGAGCAACCACCCTCAAAATTGGATCTGGCACAATTAGATGCACCACTAATTGCTAACTTCCTTGATTCTTTAGAGAAAGATCGAAAGATATCAGCGCGAAGTCGCAACCTCCGGTTGACCGCCATCCGCTCCTTCTTTCGATATGCAGCTCTTGAAGTGCCGGCGAATTCTGGACAAATCCAAAGAGTGCTCGCAATCCCCGGAAAACGACATGAGCGTGCTTTGATCAACTTCTTGTCCGAAGCCGAGGTGAAGGCCCTGCTTGCTGTTCAAGATCAACGCACATGGACAGGACGCCGCGATCATGCACTGTTGCTCGTGGCTGTTCAGACTGGAGTGCGATTATCTGAACTCAGAGGACTGCAACGCCAAGATGTGGCCTTGGGTACCGGTGCACATGTGCGCGTTGTGGGAAAGGGACGCAAGGAGCGTTGTACACCGCTGACAAGACAAACAGTCGAAGTACTGAAGGCTTGGATGGAGGAACCAAACAGGGGAAACACAGGCGCACTCTTTCCGAATTCTCGCGGTGAAACCCTTAGTCCGGATGGAGTTCAGTACATTCTGACAAAGTACGTCGCGATCGCTAGCCAGACCTGTCCATCGCTTGCCGACAAACGAGTCACTCCTCATTGTCTTCGGCACACGATGGCCATGACGCTTTTACTGGCTGGTGTAGATCGTGCCATGATCGCACTTTGGCTTGGCCACGAGTCGGTCGAAACCACGCAGATCTATCTTCACGCGAATCTGGCTTTGAAAGAGCAACTTCTTGCCAAAACATCAATGCCGGATGGAAAGCCTGGACGTTATCTTCCTGACGATCAACGTCTGGATTTCCTAAACAGCCTCTGATCGATTCGAAAACTATGCCGCGTGTTGCAACCAAGGTGGTGAGTCGGTTCGGCTCACCATCACCATTTTGTGCTCACTAATTTTTTAACACGGGATAGTCCTGAACTCGGGATAGTCCCCTACGTCATGAATTCTGAGCGTCCATGGAATCGATGTGTTTGTCTTGGTTATCGCTGCTGTAAGATAATCGATCGGTCGAACTTGATCTACAATCGCCACTAAATTTTCCCCCAGCAACTCGCTGCCACCATGCTGTATCAAAAACTCTGCCGTTCGAAAGTTTCTCATTCTCTTTTCGGTCTGACCGGAACCTCGATATCGAATTCCATTGCCGTAACAAACCCGTTCGCACACCTTTGTTTTGTTGACACAGGACAATGACCTGGTAAGGCTAAAC
>CALRJJ020000041.1:0-14164 GCA_943367505.1 Flavobacterium psychrophilum
GCTGACAAAGCAGATGTTAAGGCCGAAACCAGGCAAGAGTCCAAATCGGCTGACCATATAGATTTTAGTCGTATCGAAGTCGACGCTCAGATGCGCGAACTGGGTAAGCGAGCCATTCCGCTCGATACCAAATTACCGGCTGCTTTTACTGCTGGTGGAAAAGACTTTACTATCGTTGACGACCAAATTGCCGGACACATCAAAGACGCCGCTGCCAAAATGACTCCGGCTCAACTTGAACGGGCTAATCGCCAGGCCGATCTGCCTTTCCGCGTCATTGAAGCCGCCGGAAACCGTGGACCTATTCCAGATGTTTCGGCCCATCGCCGCAGCCAGGAACCAATTCCGGTTGAGCGCCAGGCTGATGTTAATCGCTGGATTGTTGCTGCTGGAAGAATTGGTGAGAAGAGCGAAGTCAAAGCTCAACCTGGTGAAACCTATTCAACTATTGCCAGCACACTGATTGCTGAGCGCGAAGGTCGCAGACCAACCAAAACTGAAGTGCACGTCATGGCTACTAAAATTGCTGAGTACAACGGCAAAACTGGCGAACAGGCTAATTCACTTGCGGTAAACGAAGTAGTGAAGCTGCCTCCCATGCGTAAGGCCGTTTAAGCGGGACGACTTTGATTGTAGCCTTTAGCTTTCGCTGGTTGCGAAAATTGGCAGGCCGGCCTTGTAGCAGCGTAAAAGTAGCCCAGGGTCTGGGTCGTCTTCGCTGTCATCGCTGAAGACATCCTCGCACAGGTGCTCGCGCAAGCTACATTCGTCACTGCTAAGGTAGAGCGCTTTGGTTTCGCCCGCTACATAGCAGTCGTGATCAAGGGCGAGCAGTGCTGCCGCTTGCAAGTCACCGGCTACGCGCAGCACGCCGTCGTTATACTCAGCTATCACTAGCTCGGATGCTTGCAGATCACCAAGCACGATTACTGTCGAGCCCGCTTTGTATAGCGAATTTACTATCAGATTGCCCTCGACGAAGAGCATGGGCCCATGTTCGAGAGTCTTATTCAGTATGTCACCGGCAATATCTAAGTTTCCGCGGCAGACTATAGCGGCGATTTTATTGATCTCGGCCCATGGTGCAAAGCTTTCGAGTATCAGGTCTCCATCTATCTTCGTTCCGGCAGGCAACACAAGTGCATTTTCTTGGCTGCGTGAAGTTTCGTTTTTTACAAATTCTGAGAAGCAGTCAACGGTTTCAGCCGACGGACTGGTTTTTAGCTTGCGGGATATGGCTTCAAGCAGCTCTGCGCGCATTTCAGAGAGAGGGCAGATACTGCCGTGCTTAGTTGGATCTGCTGGACGTTCTATGAGCGGTGGCATGTCTGGTTTTGTTGTTGACTGAGAGAGGCTTTGATCTTTCCAGATTGACTTGCCCGCTCTTCCATAGCTGATGATCTCGTCTATGTTGACTGCCTGCCAGCCGCCGGCAATGACCTCTGGAACAAAATGCTTTTTTAGTTGATGATCGGAGCAATCAACCAAGGTAAAGCTTTTAGTTTTGACACCACCGGCGATGTAATCTTCTGTTGGTAATTTATCCCGTAAGCGAGGCACGAAGCCCGCACCGCTTAACGACCCTGCTACTCTTAGGTAGCCCTCATTGTTGTCGCCGACATAGTAGCCATTTAAGTCAATGTCGCCGGCTACCACAAGAAACATGCCTCCTTTGACGATATTGTGGCAAGAGAGAGTGCCGTCTACAAATAGCATGGGTTGCCAGTCGTCATGATAATGGCTGAGAAAGTCGCCATCTATTTTTAGATCGCCAAAACAAGCAAGAATTGGCGCCTCTTCTTTTATTTGTCCCAGGTCGAGGGCGCCTAGATGTTGATTGCCTTCCCAAACAAGAGCGAATTTGCTCTTGCTGAATTCGACTGCTATCTCTAAGATTTGCGACACATCTTCCAGGCCAGGCTTGTTCTTGCAGCATTTCAATATGCGCTCTCTTACTTTCTTCAGTTCGAGCTTCTGGGCGCCTAAGTCGTGCATCGCTTTCCTTTCGTGGCGTGGTAATTGGCAAAGAGAATACTGTGCTTGTTCTAGCAGTCTCTTTATGGTTATACGGAGCTGCTGGAAAAATTAGAGAGCTGAATGTTCTGCAGCGTTTGCTAGTTTTGCTAGAGCAATATAATATGGCTATTTTGTGCCCGCGGACGGTTGATCATGCCTAGTGTTTCGAGAATAGCGGTAAAAGCGCTCATGGCTGCACTGTTTGCTGGAGTGCTATTGGTGCTCCTGGTGCCGTTCAATTTCTTGTCAGTGATCATATTGGACAGCTTTGAGCGAATACGTGAACCCTTTGGTTTCATTGATCGCAACGGTAGAGTCGTGAATGATCTGCGCCGGTTCAATCAAGCTTGGTATAACCACAGCAGCTTTTCGCGATTTTCAGAAGGTTTGTGCACAGTTTCGATATCTCTTCCGGTGGAAAGTGACGGTTTCAGGCGGCCCAAGTACGATTATTTACGACTCGATGGATCATTTGTTTCTAGCAATGCAACTTACTATTGCGCGAATGATTTTTCTGAAGGGCTTGCTGCCGTTGACGAGAAAAAGAGAGGTTATCCGCGGCCCGGAATTGATCCACGTCATTTCTTTGAAGGGGACTGGAGTTTTATCGATCGGAACGGAACGCGCAAGTTAGGTTCCTACGGATTAGTACGGGACTTCTCTCAAGGGCTGGCTGCGGTGCTTCCGAAAGATAGCTCGTATTGGCAGTTTATCGATAAAAATGGCACTACAAAGATTAAAGGCTCATACTCAAATGTTTCTTCATTCGCACAGAACCGAGCAGCTGTGTGCGTTAACGATAAATGGGGCTTGGTTGATAAGACCGGAAAGATTATTCTGGCGCCGGTCTATGGCAAAGAAATTAGACCGTTTCATGAGGGCTTAGCCGCTGTTGCTGTTCCTGAAGACAACCGCATTGATTATTTGAATGCCGATGGGGAAATTCAATTTAGTCTTTCTAGACATTTTCCAGAGCCAATAAATTTCAGAAGCTACGAGCGTGGTGAAAGTGAATTTGTCGCAAATAGCGCAGACGCCAAGCACCCGATTCGTCCAGTTGATTTAAACTATGATGTTTCCGAAGGTCTGGTTGTGATTGAAGAGAATGGAAAATTCGGTTACGGGGATCTCTCTGGCCGAACAATAATTGCTCCGCGATTTGACTATTGCTGGCCCTTTGTTGAAGGAAGGGCTCGGATTTTTCAAAAGAGCTTTGGTAAGGGTCACTTTGGTTTTATTGATCGCGCCGGCAAAGAAGTTATTCAGTGCAAGTACGTTGTGGCTCACGATTTCTCTGAGGGTTTTGCTTCTGTAGCAGCCTATGACAGTGATCACAGCGAGTACATCGATTATTCTGGCCGCAATGTTTTTGGCAAAACTTTTCCCCAGGCCAAGTCATTCCATGAGGGGCGCGCTTTTGTCGGGCGGCCACCGTTAAGTCTTTGAGTACCATTGCTTGAATGTCCTTTAGCTCTGAATCATCTATTAACTCGTGGTAATGCTCATTTTGACATTTCGCTCTTCCAGCTTTGCTAAACTAAAGCCCGCTAGAAACGCTTCTGTCTTCAGAGCGTCATTATCGCTGAAGGAGTTCAACATGAAACGCTATGCCGTTATTTCCCTCGCTGCCGCGCTGTCGCTTTTAGCAACTGGTTTTACGATGGCCCCATGCCAAGCTCAATTCCTCAAGACTCTCCAAGATACCTTACTTGGTGGACAGAACGGCCAGCAACAAGGCACAGCTCTGAGTCAGCAGCCACCGGCCCTGGTTGGCACGGTTAACTTGCCACCAGCTCAATATCTCATGACCAATGTCCAAAGCGGCCAAGCGTTCTACGTTACAGTACAGAACGGCCAGATGTTCCTTGGTGGTCAGCAGGTTGCTCAACCTAACTTGATGCAGAATCAAACTGTTGCACCGCAACAGCCAACACAGCAAGGCAGTGGCGGTTTTGGTGGTATGGTCAAAAACGGCCTGGGTAGCTTCTTGCAGAACCAGATTGCTCCGCAACAAGGGCAGCAACTCGTACCTAATCAGTAGTTAGTTCTCGCTCGGTCACTAGTTTTCCACAATAACGGGCTCTCAACAATCACTGGCCGAGTCAATTGCAGCAGTGGCTATTAAGAAGCCTGGTGAGCTTTGGCGTCTTTCTTTTTGCGAGATGCGGCAAGATTGAGAAATTCAACGAATACCGAAAATGCCATAGCTCCGTAGATGTAGCCCTTGGCGATATGGTGACCAAGCGCGTCTCCGACCAGCACCACACCGATAAGTAGTAGAAAGCTCAGTGCCAGCATTTTCACTGTCGGATGTTTGGAAATGAAGTTGCTGACTGATGTCGAAAATATCATCATGGTAATGACCGAAATAACCACCGCTGTAACCATAATCCAGAGTTCATCGACCATGCCTACTGCGGTGATTACCGAATCTAGTGAGAACACTATATCTAGTATCATTATTTGAACAAGTGTGCCTATGAAAGTAGAATTGTTCTTCGTTGAAAGTTCATCACCTTCACCTTCTATGCGCTCGTGAATCTCTCTTGTCGCCTTGGCGACGAGAAATAATCCACCGCCTAAAAGCAAGAGATCGCGTCCAGAAAATGGGTGGTTGAAAACTCGGAAGAGTGGAGCCTTCAAGCTCATCACCCAAGAAAGTGAGAATAGCAGCATAATTCGTGTCAGCATTGCTAGTGCTAAACCCAGCAATCTAGCATTGCGTCGCTGATGCTCAGGCAGTCTTGATGCCAGAATTGAAATAAAGATGATGTTGTCGATGCCGAGTACTATTTCCATTGCAGTGAGCGACGCTAGCGCAGCTGCAATCTCGGTATCGATTAGTAAGAAGTTCATGTGGTTTCCAAATTCGCGGGCTGTACCTTTCGCCGTAAGCTCGCTGCAGTCATTCTTGAGATCGACAGCTTAGCACTTAGCTGGCATCGAATTCTTTCGCTATCGATCGCATTGCTTTTGCTATGCGCCTGTTTTTCTGGTGTTGGTTCAATAAAAGCCGGCGTCTTTAAGCATGTCGTCTGCAGCCTCGGCTGTAGGAGGCAAAATGATTGCTTCCGCTTTTGCTGCCTTTGGATAAGTTTTCGCCGAAAAAAGGGAAGCATCAACTTTTACTTGTGCAATAGCTCTTGTCTTCAAGCGAAAAGCCCTTTCGTTGTCTTCCATATGTAGCAGGCTGACTGGTACTTGCTGGCTGCCTCTGGGGACATAGTAGAACTTGGTTAGAATCGCGACTGCCTGTTGGGGGATATTTTTGCATTGAACTACAGTGTAACGAACATCTGTTGAGTAGCTCTTCTGCTGTTTTTTTTCAAATTTATTGAATTTGAAAAGGTCGTCGATGCGCATCTTACTGTTTGAGAAGTATAGAGTGGCCGGTAGTGCCATAAAAACATCTGGTTTTTTCTTGTATTCACTGATATTGCCAAAGTTGCACCCAAACCGCTGCATTGCGGATGTTTCCCAGTTTGCGCCAGTAGCGTACTGTAATTTTTTCTTGTCACTTGTTAGCAGCACCTCCCATTTTGGTGCCAGGCTCAGTAGATAGAAGTCGCGATCCCGTGCATCAATTCTGACTGCATCTTTGGAAATATAGACAGTGCACGCCCCCCAGGCGGAAGAAATTTGCGATAGTTTCCATGCTGTTACCGGTGGATTCGCTTCGGCTCTTAGTGCTAAAAAAAGAACACAAAAAATGCTGCCAGAAAGCAGCAGAGATAGCCTCTTGAGGTTCAAATTAATGAGGAGCGACGTTGGACTTAAGTTGGTTTCCAAGCTATGTTCCTAAATCTGTTGCGCTCGATGCTGCGCCGTCTTGGTATATCTCAATGCCAGGCAGTGATTTCGCCACGGCTTTGAGTTCTACTGGTGTTGAGCTAACTTTAGCTCCGTCAATGCCACTGGTGGCATGTGAAATTATAGGCTTTGCGGGATTGGCTGATAGGGCTTTGTCGCCATGTCCAGCATCAGTAGCATGATTGCCGGTGTGATTGGCACCATGGGCGGTGCTAGCGTGATTGCTGGATAGGTGGTTGTGACCGTTGGCTAGATGGTTGCTTGCTGCATGATTGCTGGCATGACTGCCTGTATGGCCAGCGGCATGATTGCCTGCTAAGTGGCTACCGGCATGAGAGGCTCCTTCTGAGCCATTCATATGAAGCTGTTGGCCAGGGTGAATCAAATTAGGATTGCTACCAACCACATCAGTGTTATTGCTATAAAGTTCTTTCCAATGCTCGCCGCCACCGAGATTGTCTTTAGAGATATCCCAGAGGTTGTCGCCAGCTTTGACTGTGTAGTCTTGCGCTAAGTGCTCAGCACCAAGGCCGCCAGCACCTGGTAATTGCAGTTCGGTGCCAGGCATGATTAACCGTGGGTTGTTGCCGATCACTGCTTCATTGAGTTTATAGATCTCGCCCCAGCGGGTGCTGTCGCCCATGTGCTTACCGGCGAGGTCCCACAGATTGTCGCCTTCTTTCACCGTATAAGAAGTAGTTTCTGGAGCATCTGCTTGCCCATTTGTTTGTCCATCTGCTCCGGCGCCATTTTGAGCGGCGTTGGCATCCCCGGTTGGGTTGCCGTTGGCGTCTAGGCCCTGATTCCCTAAATTCTGTCCGTCCATGCCTTGTGGGTTTGCTCCGGTCACGCCACGCTCAAAGCCCGCTCCTGTCTGAGCTCCTTGCATTTGATAATTTTGATTTGCTGGTAATTGATTTGGTAAGTTTTGTGGGTCAATTTGTCCTGAATTGGGGCCGATGGTAGAGCCGAATCCCCCGCCAGGGTCCATGGCGAGCAGATTGTTCTCGGCGCCATTGGCTGGTGCGAAGTTGAGCGTTTGCTGGCCGGCTTGTTCAAATAGAGGCTTGCCGAAGGGAGCGCCACCATTGACGTTGAGGTCGGGAGCGTGGGCAAATTCATAATCTAAAGACTGCCCAGCGCCTTCTAGTGGTTCGGATGAGTTGAAGGATAGTAGATTCTTGCTGTTCAGTGGTTCAAGGCTGCTGGAATCGCCGAGGGTGGTTATTCCTGGGGCGTCGTCTGGCATCAGGTTGAGATCAATGCCCAAGTGCTCAGTTAGACCGCCAATGCCGTCCATTATCTGGCCAGTGATGGGGTCGAGCATCGAGAGCATGTCGTTGGCGCCGAAGAATGATCCCAGGAATTCAAAGAATGAGGAAACCAGGCTCAAATGTCCTGGCATCTTCATAATCATGTTGACCAATGGCGACATCTGCTCAGCGCCAGGCATGGGCATGCCTGTTGGAGTCAGGGCTGCGGCTTCCATTCCCGACGGCGTAGGCATCGAGGGTAGGAATGATTCGGCGCCTTGGGGCTTAAAGAAGTTCGTGGCGGCAGAAATGTCTTTGGGGCTGCTCAGCTGGGTTTGAACGTCAGCCCTGACAGCTGTGAACGACTCCGTGGGATGCGGAGCCTCAGGGATACCGTCTAACGGTAGGGCTTTTTCTGCTGGCATTAGTTAGTAAGGTGGCGGAGGAATTTGCCATTATTAGGGCAACAGCGAGCGCTTGTCAAGTGAAACTGTTGGCTGCCTTACAAAATCGATGAAACCAGCTTTCTATCATGGTTTCGCGTGGGGAATATACGATAACTTAGCTCTTGCCAAGATATGTCTTTTGATCAGATACTATATCTCGTTAAGTACAACAAAGAAGTTCTCTTGGCGGAGGACTAATTGATCGAAAACAAAATGGAGGATTGCAGTCGATCTAAGTAAAAATGGCGACAATTGTCTTGACCAACAATTGGCTAAAGGCGGGTATTGAATGCGAGGCAGAAGACTGTCTATTACTGTTGGATCGTCTTATAGAGATCATTCAGCAGGTACTGGGAAAAGAACCGATCTACTTTCGAGCTATTCGGAAAGAGTGCTAACAGATGGATATCGTGCTTACCTGCGAGGGGATAAGCTCAACGTCCGCGCCGAGCACTTTATGGAGCAAACGAAGTGTAAGAACGCAGATCAAACTAGACACAGTAGACCAACGGAGGTTTCGCGCCTCCGCCATTTAGAAGGGCGTTTCGAGTGGGTTTTAACCCTGCGAGAAAAGCTCACTCTATTTCTGCTGAACGCATGTCGAATTAAACATCACAACCGACTACAGAGGAGGCCAGTGCGCAGATCCAAACACTTAAGTTGATTTAGCTTGCTAGTCTATCTAAATCCTGATTGATAGGCCTAGAAAGCTAGATTGAAGGCGCGCCACATACTCGATTGAGAGTAATTTGTGGTATTGGGAAAAAACACTGAATTCGCTGCATTTGGATAAATTCCAGGGCCCGACGAACCAATCGCGCCCTGGAATTTTCCTATTTTGAAACTAGCTAAAGGCGCTCCAACTGCGGGATAGCCGTAGGGACTGTAAGCGCCGCCATAGGGATAGCCGTAGCCGCCGTAACCTAAATTGCCGTAACCATAATATGGATTGCCACCACCGGCGAAGCTATTGAAAGTATTCCACGGCGTGTATCCGCCCAGTCCACCACCAAAGTATCCGTTGTTATAGCCGTTGTAATATCCGTTGTTATAATTTGGGCCGCCGATGGTTATGCCACCACGGCCGCCACCGAAGTTAATTGAAAGTCCTGGTCGGTAGTAGGGGTTGCCATAGGGATTTCCATAGCCTGGGTATCCGTATCCTGGGTAGCCAAGGCCATATCCGGTATAGCCGTACTGGGGATAGCCATAGTACGGATAACTCAGGGCACGATAGTTGAGGTTGGGGTTGACGTAGCCAGGCATGTTGTAGCCGGGCACGCCGTAACCGAAGGGAGTAGGGCCAGCGAAGCCATTGAAAGGCAGCGGCTGAAAAGTACTCTCAATTTGGTTGACGAAAGGCTTTACGCCGCTGCCGGCCCAGGGGTCATCAGCTGCATCTTTGATCGGTACTATGTTTCCGTGGGGATCAACTGAAACACCTACTCGGCTCAAATCAATGGGAATGGTAGGTTTGGGTTTTGGTTTGCTTTTGGGATCTGTTACTTCTTCCATGAACAAATCGCCATTTTCGCCAACAAAGGCTTCGCCCTCATCTTTGGCTGCTGGCTGGGCCGCAATGGCTATAGTGGCAGTTAAGATGCTCACGGTTGTTGCGCAAATCAATGACAAACCTAAAAGCTGGGTCGCTATTGGCTGTCTATTTTTCGCTTTCATTGCCGTTGCCATTGCCATTAATTTCCATTGGTTGATCGTTCACTAGCGGCATAATTGTTCCGCCGTTGCCAGTATTGCTGGCAGGAATAACACTGCCGGTTTGGGCACCGTTATTGATACCGTTTGAGAACATGCTGGAGCCGCTAGCCGCTTGAGTTCCGCTGCTTCCAGCGCCAGAACTGCTGCCAGTGGCGATGTCTTGCGTGGCGCTCTCACCAAAGACATTGCGTACTTTGCTAATTAGGGCCAAAATTGGTTGATAGATTTGATCAGGAAGCTTGCTTGAGACTGACTGCGAAATTCCCATCTTTTCGCCTGTCACCTCTGCAACTGGCTCTTGTGCCTCGTTTTTGTGCAGCTTAGAGGCAATGACATTGACCCAAAACTGAGCATGAACTTTGAGACCGGTAATGCGATCAATTCTGATTTCGCCTTCGTTTTTTTCACTCAAATCAAACGAAATGGTCTTATCAAAACCTACTTCTGAAACCCCTTTTTGATCAATGGGTTTCACTACTTTTTCATTCAGTACAATTTCAATGTGGTGGCCATCATCGGTTTTGGCAATAGATATTTTCTCAGCGCCGACATCTTTGAAAGCCTTCGCCACTTCGGTGCCAAAGCTACTTGGTTCGACCAAGCGATAAATCGATGAAAGCTGCGTGACGTCTTTGTCTAGGTCTGGGTCAGCGCTGCCAGCAGGGAGAGCTGCTTTGGCCTGGTCAAAGAAGTCTGCGGCGGAGCCAAAGTTCTTCATCTGCAGTGAGCATTCACCCATGCGTCGTAAAGTCTTTTCAATGGTGGTTTGCTGTTCTTGTTTCTCGGCTTCGCTCAAGCCATCGCTGCTTTTTTGCAATTCAAGACGCAGCTTGTCCCACTGACTTTGGGCCCTTTTATAGTCAGTCTGCTCAAATGATCTTTGGGCTGAGGTGTCAATGCGTTCTAACTTTGGGCTTAATGCCAGGGCATCGCTTACGCTGAAAGAAATAGCAAGCAATGCGGTGATTGGCAAAAGGCTTTTGATTTTCATAGAACTTGGCATCCTCTTGGTAATTAGCGACTACACTAGGCAAACTGTGGGCTTTTGAATGTAGGTTCCCTCTGCTGTGTAAGAATGCCCATATTCCGCAGACAATTTTAGGAACCGACTGTGACTTCTAATGGTGACATAAAGAGTAAGGAAATTAGGGACAAGCCTGAAAAAATGGCTCCGGCTAGTTCGCTTGAAATCTGGTCGTGGGCCATGTTTGATTTCGCTAACTCTAGCTATACCACAGTGGTTACCACAGCAATCTTCAATGCCTACTTCGTAAAGACCGTGGCTAGCGGTCTCGAGCTTTCTACTGCCACTCTTTATCTGACCTGCTCTCTTGGCCTGGCTAATCTTCTGGTGGTTTTGTCGGCTCCGGTAGTGGGTGCCATCGCCGATGCTTTTGCTATTAAAAAGCGCTTCCTCTTTGTCTCTAGTCTCGCTTGTGTCATTTGCACGGCTTGTCTTTCGTTGGTTCATCAAGGAGATGTGGCGCTGGCCATGACCCTGTTGGTGCTGTCCAATTTTGCCTTTGGCACGTCAGAAGATTTAATAGCGGCATTTTTGCCTGAGATCGCTACACCAGAGAAAATGGGTCGCATCTCTGCATTCGGCTGGACTCTCGGTTACATCGGTGGCATAGCAGTTTTGGGAGCCTGCTTGGCTTATGTCTCATGGGCGCAGAAGGCCGGCCAAACCCCGGCTCAGTTTGTGCCAGTGACCATGCTTTTTGTCGCAGTTATGTTTATAAGTGCTGCCACTCCAACTTTCATTTGGCTGAAAGAGCGGGCCAAGCCATCGACTGTGAAAAATAAATTGAGTGAAATTGCCAGTGGGGCATTTAAGCAGGTATTTGAGACCATCGCTGATGCCAAAAAGCATCGCGACCTTTTCACATTTCTGCTCTCGCTACTTTGCTATAGCTGCGGAAGCACAACGGTGGTTGCATTGGCGGCAGTTTACGCTGAGCAAGTGATGGGGTTCAAAACCAGTGAATCAATCGTTTTAATCATGGTCGTTAATGTCACTGCCGCAGTCGGTGCTTTTATCTTTGGCTTTATTCAAGACAAAGTAGGCTCTGTGCGTACTATAGCCGTCACATTGGCACTCTGGTCTCTGGCGATTTTCATTGCTTTTGCTACTACAAACAAAGAAGGTTTTTGGCTTGCTGCCAATATCATGGGAATCGCCATGGGGGCCAGCGCGTCTGCCGGCAGGGCGCTGGTAGGTCGACTTTCGCCGGCTGGTCGCTCAGCTGAATTTTTTGGCCTGTGGGGGCTATCGGTGAAACTTTCGGCCATAATCGGTCCGATGACTTATGGGCTAGTGACTTATCTAAGTGGGTCGAACTACCGGCTCGCATTGTTGTCTACATTAACGTTCTTCGTTTTGGGGCTGATCGTGGTTTTCTTTGTTGATGAGAAGCGTGGCCGCCAACAGGCACTTTTGGGCTAGGGTTCGGTAAATTGAAACTTCACCGATATCGGTAGAAAAATAAAAGCAGCGAAATTCCCTTCGAAATTTCGCTGCTTTTTTCTGTGCTTTAGTTTCAGATAGAGCGAATCACTTAGATTAAAAAGATTCGCTCAACATTAAACGTGCTTTTGCAAATGGGCTTCAATAAACCATAGTTTCTTGTCTACTTCACGTGAAATAGCAATGAGCAAATCGTTGGTATCTTGCTCTTCCCATTCGCTGGTTTGGGCAACGGCTTGGCGTACATGTTTGCCGTATGCTGCCAGGCGATCAGCAATTGCTATCAAATGATCGTCTTCGTTCATTTTTTCAGTGTTGGGGTATGCAGGCAAAATAGAATTTTTAGCGCTGTCTTTGACTGTGCCGTGGGCTACTCCGCCAAGAGCTGTGATGCGTTCAGCGATTTCGTCGATATGTGGATAAAGAACTTCGGCGATATCGTCAAACAATAAATGCACTTGATAGAAATTTTTGCCTTTGACGTTCCAGTGAGCCTGTTTGGTTTGGGACCACATATCAAGTGATGCGGCGAGGGTTTCGTTCAATAGTTCGATAGTCTTGGCACGCAGGGTCTCAGGGATATCAATTCGGGTTGTGTACATGTGAGTACGTTGTTCTTTGGTGGTTGTCATAATTTGCTCCAATTTGGCAATCTGTATACCGCTGCATTGAATTCTATGGCAAGGTGAAAAAAATACGGGCAGAGCAGCAGGAAAAATTAGCTATGTTGCTTAGTCCCGGATGAAGGACGTTTTGGGAAATTCGATGCTCAGTAGCTTGACTTCGTTTGGTCCTATTTTTTGGCATTCACCGATTTGTACCGTTTTGAGGTTTTTGTGGTTTTTGCATAGTGTTCTAATTAAGAGTGGCGATGCATCGGTCTTGTTCAAATTTATCTCGTTCAAGCTCGCAATTCGTGTGACAGACACAATGTGGTCATTACTTAGAGGGTGCATATTTGAAAGACTTAGCATCTTTAGATTTTTGCATCTTGCCAACTCGGCCAGCCCAGCTTTACTTACTTGAGTGCCGCCAATACATAATCTTGTTAGACCCTTTATTTTTAAAAGTTGCTTTAGGCCTTTGTCTGAAAGAGGAGTGCCAGAAGCATCTATTTCGGTCAACGTTTTGCATTGAGACAAACCTATTGCCCCGCGATCGTTGAAGTTTGTGTAATTGAGCCGGATGCACACCAGGTCAAGTTTTGAGAGCTTATCCAAGCTCTCGTTTTCTAGTGTGCAATTCTTGAATGAGATCACCTTGATCCATTTTGTATTCGAGATCAGCTCAAGTGCTGGAGTTGTCACCTTCTCATATTGTGTGGAAAAACTATCGCCTATTGATGGTCTGGCAAGCAGCTGTTTTAGCTCATCTATTGATATGTCTGGATAGTCGATTTCGCTGCTTTTGCTACTTTCTCTGATTTCTTTGCTTTCTTGGCTTTCCCTATTTTCTTTGCGTTCCTGTTTTTCGGTTGCAGTTATGCCAGAAACGTCATTGATGCTATCTGTGGCCGCCGGTTTCGGCTTTTCTAGCTCTGGCTTGTGGTTATCGCGAAAGGCGAAAATGCAGTATCCCACTGCGAGCAATAGCAGCACGGCGAGAAAGGCTGAACTGAGTTGCAGCCTTAGATTGCGATCGTTCGCTTGATTTTGCTCCGCGGTTTCGCCTTGAGTGCTGCTTGAACTTGCTTTGAATACCGGTGAGTTTGGTATCTGTTCACTAGTCGATCTAGACTGGTTTATTTTTGCAGTTTGCTGCAGGCTAAGTAAGTTTTCTAGTACTTCTTCTGCTCTTTGATACCGGTCTTCCGGCGTTTTAGCGAGCATTTTTGTTACTAGTCGCTCTAGAGCTTTCGGGCATTCTCTGCCATTTAGCGCCGCTCTAAGGCTCGGTATTGCATCGTTTTGGTGCATTAGCAAGGTACTGAAGGCATTTGGGCCCAAGTATGGAGGCTTGCCGGTAAGTGCTTGAAATAATGCACAGCCGCAGGAGTAGATGTCACTACTGGCGGTGACTCTTATGCCCATGGATTGCTCTGGGCTCATGTAAAGGGGGCTGCCGAAAACAGTGCCTATAGCCGTTAATTTTTGACCTTCTATGTCGGGAGTGGCGAGGGCGGCAATGCCAAAATCTACTATTTTAACGTTGGAAAATGCACCATCTATTGTTTTGGATTCTAGGAAGATATTGTCTGGTTTTAAATCGCGATGAACAATGCCTTTGTTATGGGCTGCAAGTAGACCGCGACAAACTTCAACGAAGATACTGATGGCTTCCTCTATTTCTAAGTACTGGCAATTATTCAGCTTCTCTCCCAGTGACTGACCGGTGAGAACTTCCATTGTGTAGTAAGGCAGTTGCTCGTTGACATAGCCAAAGTCGAAGACTTGAACAATATTAGGGTTGTTGAGCTTGGCGATGGCTTGAGCTTCTCTCTGAAACCTTAGTTTTGC
>CALRJJ020000042.1:0-14075 GCA_943367505.1 Flavobacterium psychrophilum
GAATTCCTTCAATGTGGAAGATTCTTATCTACAACTTCGAGTTTAAAGATGCACCTTGGTCAACTACGGTCGACGCACAAGCAGATGTAGGAGTGGCGTACCTCGAGCCCAGTTTCTTCAATAAAGATTTTGTCTGTATCCGTAAGGGAGCGTTTGATGTACCTTTCGATGCGCAGTTGAAGATTGTTGCTTCTGGGTCCACTGCAAAAGCTAGAGTGATTACCATTCCTGTGAGCGGACTCGCTATCAGGCTGATGGAAAGAGAACGGTTATGGCAAGAATGAGGTTCCCTTCTTTCTCACATTTTTGCGGTGTCAACTGGAACTGACGCCGTGCATCCTTACAACACTCAACCACTGAAGCTTTTGCCACCTTTCCAAGTGAGAAATGGCCCATTTTTACGTGAATCGTTGCCAACCCTCAAGAGCATGAAAAAACTCTCTTAGCTAACAGTTAGTTAAAAGAGAAAGCTCATTTCAAGATGCCACCATTTTTAACTAGCTGGCGGCATCAACCCAATCACCAGCTGCACTGACTGACCACTGGCTAACAGCTGCTCCTTAAGACTAGAAATATGTCCACTCAACCACCTCCAATCTTCTTCAGATGGAGCAATTAACAACTCACGTGCCAACAAATTGATCTGAATCTTCAATTGAGCAGGAGAACCACCTGAGAGGTCTTTCTTCAATAGAGCGTTCACTCTATCCATCCACTCATGGTCAAGCCCCTTCTCGGCCTTTACAGCAGCCTCATACTTTTGAGCCTCTTGACGCTGATCTCTCATCTTCAATTCATAAACTATTCGACGAGCTGCCAAGCGACCGGGTGGCATAATTTTTGGATCAAGAGGTGTAGCAGGCTGACTTTGCTTCGCAGTCACCTGCACCCCAGCGTTATATTCGCCTGGATCAGCTGCCAAGCAGACCCCGGATAAGCGCTCCTGTACGTGTTTCCATAAATCGGCATGCTTGGCCAAGGTATCAGTACTGCAGCAAGTCTTCAGTTTTAGGTCTCTAGTAGAGAACGGCTGACCCATCTCTTCGAAGTCAGCAACGGCCGCCTGAATGTTCTGCCTGGCTGTGGCCTTCCGTTTGGCATTGGCCATCACCCAGACCACCGGCACTTCGAACTCATATTTGCGCGCTTCTTGTCCGCGCCTGTGTGGTGGCACCCAATTTGCTGCCCGCTCAATCTGTTTTAGCCCGTCTGAATGACCGGCAGATATATCTTTGCTCTGCCCGTGGTGCTTAGCCCGGAGCAATTCTTCCATCAACCACTTGCGTTCGTCTTCATAGCCGTATCCGAGCGGAGAAACCATACGCTCGGGATCGCCATAGAAAAGATAGTGAGAAAGTGATAGCACAGCGTCTGCTCTCTGCGACGGTCCACTCAACCCATGGTTGTAGTAGTGCCGACCGCGAAGCCAGACATCACACTTGATACCTGGCGGCAACTTCTTAAATACAGACTTCACTTCTTTGATTGACTCGGCCGATCCCTCTTCTGGCAAATCTCGCCTAATCGGAATAATCTCAGCCATTCTGGTGCTGTTAGCAGCCCGAGCGACAATTACTTGCTTGGTTGAAGCGACCTGTTCTACATAAGCCTTAAGCCTGTGGAACTGATGATATGGATTGACGTTGCACTCCATGTCATTGACAAATTTGTTGAGCGCTTCTGCTGGACTAAGCTCATCTCTTTCCTCACTCACAGCAAGACTATTTGAATTGAGCCAAGCAAACCCAGGTTGAAGAGGAAGCCTTAAGCCCTGGCCGACCGAATTCTCACCCGGATGAGGGAATATCTCGAGCGTGCCTTTGGCTACTTCAAAATCATGCAACTTGAGCAAGTGATAGAGCTGGCGGTGTAAATCCTTCGAACTTACCGGTGCATCAAAGAATATATACAGGTGCCAGCCGCCAGACTCAGAAGATCGATAAAGGTTGTGCTCAGAAATCCCCGCCTTCTCAAGCAAGCTAGTTATTTTCTGAAGCCCTTCTTTACTGTGATAACGGCTGCCGGCATCAATATCTAAAACGGCATACTTGCTAGCCTTACCCGACCTGGTGCCAATAAAAGCCTTGGGATGCACACAAGCAATGGCTTTAAGAATCTCAGTATCAGTAAGACTCCACTGCTCATTGGCCGAAATCCACGCTCCACTGCCAAATGGCCGATAGATATACGCATACCGATGGAACAACGAGACAAAGCGCTCTGCCGTCTCTTTTGTGTGAGCCGGAAAGTATTTTAGACGTGAAAATTTAACTGGCGCGGCACTATTGCCTGCCAAGGATATAAGTCCGGTCGTAATAGTCTCTCTTTCTAATTTAAGACGAGTTGACCTAACCGGATCAGTGGCTTATGCTTGTCACATACAGGAAGTTTCGCAAAACCCTGATGTACAAATGCATATCTGATCCGCTCTTGGGTCTCAAACAACATCGCTGGCAGGCGGTGTTTTTTGTTAGTCGGTTAGTTTCTACCTCCTAGAATTTCTGTCCTTGTTCACTTTCGAAAAGCCCTGGCAGGGGCTCCTCAAAATCTGTTTGTTTATTCAAGCGCTGACTGAGAGTCTGACTGTCTTGCCTAAACGGTAAAGAAGCTTCGAAAGTTTCTCTACACTAAATTGGTCAATGCGCAATTGCATAATTTCAGAGATGCGCGGCTGCTTTACTCCCAGAACTTGAGCAGCTTGCTGCTGACTCCAGCCTCGTTGAGTAAGCTCTTCCTTGATGGCACGAACGAGATGAACTCTTAGCAACAGCACCAAACCATCTTCACCGGTATAACCCAGCTGCTCGATGATGCTTTGGTCCATAGCTATGTCAATCTTCGCCATATCGCCTCAATTACCTTTCAAATGCTTTCACACCTTATACGGAATTTCGTATATTCAAATCGATCGTCAGGCCTCTGGTGGAGCCCGCTTACGCCGACTGGACGGGCCTCTTGCCTGTGGCTCTACCGGAGCCGACAGCAGTCCTATAGCAAAAGGAAAGGACAACTGAATGGAAGTTGCTTCAGGCTCAACGGCATCAACTTCGGCACCATTTAGTTCGGCCTCATTTGATACAGCCATAACATCTTCAATAGCGTCTTCTGATTCTAAAAGTGCTTCATCGCCTTCAGATTCGCCCTGGTCATTACAGATAGCCAGCTCTTCTTCAACCAAATCAGCAGATTCTGAAACCTGCTCACCCTCAGGGCCAATCTCAGTTGATTGTTGTAGCTCTTCAGAGCTTGGCTCTAACTTAATGGCGGTAAGCTCAAATTTGTCAGCCTCTAATGCTGAATCTACTGGCTCCGTATTTGAAGCTAGTTCGACAAAATCAGGTATTGCTTCAAGCACATCAGTCGTCTCGGCCGGAGCAATGAGTGGACCATCTTCGGCCAATTGCTGAACATCCAATACGGAATCAGGAGTGCAATCTTCAGTCTCCGCTTGGACAGACTCGCACTCAACCTGGAAACTATCTATCACGTCTAGACAGGTCTGAGAGTTCTCTACGGCAAGGGTCTCCAGGCCAGCTTCAGCTGGAGCTTCCACTACAGTTCGGGCTTCAAACAGTTCATTGGCAATCAACGCTGGTTGATCTATAGGTTGAATTTGATCATCAGCACATCCGATGTCAGGTCCGGCAACAAAGAGGTCAAGAGGCAAGTCAGCAGAAGTGATATTTGCATCTAATGATTCATTCGGAGTTTCAGGGTCAAGGCTCAAGAATGTCACAACATGCTCTTCTTCAGACTCTGACTGGACAGATTCCGAAGTCAAAGAGCTGTTGTCTGGACAATCTTCGAAACCTTCAAGCTGAGCAATCAAATCATTTGGACAACAAACAACTTTGGTCGCTTCACCAATGAAGAAGTTGAGAGCCATGTCTTCTGTCAGTTCGTGACGAACTGCAACTGGTTGCATGGAATCGTTCATCCATCGATAGCCTTCTTGCAAAGGCATCACGAAACGCTCACCCGGCTTGATACTAGAGACATTGTCTAGTCCAGACTGGACGAGGTATTTGTCTAGCTGCTTAGCCAACGGAAGCACTTTCACCATCTTTGATAGATAGATATAGACTTGGTAGGTCGAACCTTCGGCTATCTGAAATAGCTTGATACCAGATAGGCCAAGTAGGGAGAGCGCCTTGTTCAATCTAGTCCAGAGAGCTTGGTCTAGCTCTGGTTCTTGCGATTCAAATTGCAATAGTAGGAAAGACTCAGTCTCATCAATACTTAGAGCTCGATAAGTTTTTGATTCCTTCGATATAGACGTTAGCAGTTCAGCATCAGAGAGCTGGTGGAACTGACTTAGATTGCGCCAGTTAGCACTACCGACAGTGCGAACCTGACCGCCAAATCGAGAGGAGAAGAGCTTAAGAAATGCCGCTTTAGAATCCAGCGACAAGGTGGAAGCAGAAGAAGCTGCTACCGGAGACGGTATTGAAACGCTAGTAATGACAGGACTCGCTTTCTAGGGCTAGTGCTAGTAGATATAAACGAAGGGTTATTTTGTATGACCCAGAGGAATCAGTGTGAATTCAATTCACCTTTCTTCTATAAGGAACCGTTCAAAAATTTGGTCTTTCTCTTTCTAGATGGCACCACTTTTGGTGACTCACTTTCGGATCGCGCTGATCGTAATGCCGATGGGACAAATGATCAAGCCCTTTTTGCCAAATCCCCTGACCTTTTTGCGGATTTGTCTAGACTGTCCAAACAGAAATATACAACGCATGTCTAGACAAATCAACCCTTATCCTCATTTTATATCGATCGAGTCTAGTCAGTCTAGACGGTCTAGACAAATTATCGGACAAGCCACCACATCCGGTTGCCGAGATCTTCCCGCCGCCGGAATCGAGTACGCTCAGATTTCCGTCTAGACAAAGGCCACTTGGCCAGCACGAGGACGTCCAGACAAACGCCCGCGACGCACCACGGGCGAGGCAAGAGCTAACGGGCCAACCGTCTAGACATTCCAGGGCAAAATCCAACGGGTTCGAACAAATGTGTCCAGACAACCGGCACCAGGTGGACAGAGCTAGGCATTCAGACTCAACCCCTCCAGGAGCACCCCTTCAAAAGTCACCACTAGCGGTTACACACCCAGCCCAACCAAGACATACAAAAGATATATCAGGCATTCAAACCCCTAAGGTACTGGCGCTTTTGAGAAAAATGAATATAATTGTCTAGTCAGATCAAATGTCTAGACAAGTCAAAGATCCTAGAAATCGGAGAAAAAGATGCCACCAAGTGCATCCACAGGCACCACACCTACCAGCGGTGCTCCCACAGCCGGCGACAAACAAGCCAAGCCCGAGCAACAATGGCTATATCTACAAGACGCTGCTGAGCTCACAGGAGTCTCAGAGAAGACTCTGCGCAGGCAGATAAAGAAGGGCGCCCTCAAGGCAAAGAAAGGCAGAGCGGTCAATGCAAAGATCCAGGTGCTCATTACGCCAGAGATCACGGCACGAATCTCCAAGGAATCACCTAGCGACGATCTAGAAGACGACACTAGCTTTGATGGCGTAGATATAGAAGAGGTTAGTTTCGAAGAGGTCACTGAAGAACCAGCAGGCGCTTCTGCCGATGGCGTCAAAGACTTCTCGCCCGATCAAGACGAAAAAGCCAAACAGGACTTAGCCAAGTTTGAAAGCATGATCAATGTTGTGATGACACCACTCGTCAAACGAGTGGAAGAAATGGCTGTCGCACTGCGCGAACAAGATCGCTTAATTGAAGACCAAAAGCGTGAGCTTAGATTACTCCCCGATCTTCAAAGCAGAGAACAAGAAGAACGCAAGGCTAGAGAATTAGCAGAACTTGAAAAAGAAGCCCTACATAAACAGATTGAGGCT
Organism: Flavobacterium psychrophilum; assembly: GCA_943367505.1. Classification (GTDB taxonomy): domain Bacteria; phylum Cyanobacteriota; class Vampirovibrionia; order Obscuribacterales; family Obscuribacteraceae. Next base: position 5,871 of record CALRJJ020000042.1, read on the forward strand.
CTTAAAGCTGAACAGGAAGCCCTAAAGACAGAGCAAATCGAACTCAAAGCCGTAGCAGAAAAAACTGCCGAGCTAGAAAAGCAACTTGCTCTATCTAACCGCCCCTGGTGGCAGAAAATGTTTTCTAGCTCAGAAAGCACCTAAAGAAAAACCATTAATATTCTATTTCCCCGAATAGTGTTAAAGGACAAGAGCCTTGACTAGCAGCGACTTAACACAAGTAATTGTGGTCTTCGACACTTCAACTTTACGTGCCGAACTTGGTGAAGCAAGTACATTCACGAGACAACTTAGAGAACTCAAGGAACTTCATAAATTTCAGATAGCTATCCCAATGGTCGTCATGGACGAAATAAATCGCTATCTCAGGAACCTTGATGATCGGGCGATAACTGAATTCAACGACGCTATAAAACTTATTGCAAGAGAATACTCAAAATTATGTTCGCGGGAGCTAATTCTGCACGAAAATTCAAAGTTTGATGTGTTAGAGCTAAAGCGGCTTTCTGCTGCTCTTTGTTCGGAAGAAAAACGAATTCAACGGACCAAAGAAAAACTTGAAATGGCAATAGGCAAGAATTTCATCACGCTTGACTACCCGCGACCAGAACACCAAGCGTTGGTGAAACGACTATTGGACGGGAGACGTCCATTTAAGGCACAGCAAACTGTAAACAAGTCAAACAAAGGTGCAAAGCCAAACCAAGGATTCAAGTCTGAAGGTGACGACGGTTATAGAGACGCACTAATTTGGTTCTCCATCTGCGATCTTTTACAATCACGACCCGAAGCGAAAGTGGTGTTTATAAGTCACAACACCAAAGACTTTGGAAATGATTCCAACCTTCATCCCGATTTTCTCCAAGACCTATCCACAGAAAATAGAGAGCGTATAACTTATTACTCAAAACTGGATGCTGTCATATCTCACTTCAAACGTTTAGACTCTTCAGGTCAAAAGGAAAATGAACCTGCCAAGGTACCAAGCAGCCTAGGTATACGAGATTTCGATAGTGTTATCGACTCAGACTTTGCTCACAATCTACTCTTTGAAACACTTCTTGGTTGGTTGGACAAAATTGATGAAGAAGAGAGTACTGAGTCATTCTTCGTTCGTTCAACCTTTAATAGTTTTGCTCTGCTGAATGCCGCAGTATCAAACGAATCGATCGGTACAGAAAGCGCAGGTTGGATAATTGAAGCCACCTACATTGCTAAAGTCAGTCTCTTCTATCATCACTCATATGGCGAACGATTAGTCGACCATCAAGAACAACGCGGGCTTAGAATTTCCACAAAGCTAATGGTCGACACAGATCCCCTCAAGCTTACCAACCTATCAGTTCTCCGAGTCGACGACGAACCCGTCGTCGACTTCTTCGTTAGAGCTATGTATGTACATTCTCCATCAGAAGGATGGTCTAACCTTATCGTTGAACCGCCTAACCTCGCTGAAATAGCAACAGAACGAATTTTTTCCGAATACGAAGATTTTGAAAGAACAATGTTATTGCTAGGTGCGTCCAAAGATTCTTTGAATAGAAGAGATTCAACCAAAAGTATCAACGTATTCTATGTCTCACCAACATCACAAGCTCTTCTTGAGAAATTCAAGTTAGTCCGAACTGATTAACTTACTATCTACTAAAGTCAGGTGTCGGACCAATAACTAGATGAGGTTCCGATTGGTAAACAAACTCGATATTTGGTTTACTACGGCCTTCCAACCACTTCATCATCTCCTTGCCAAATTCTTTCGCGCAGCTGCTCAGGCACTTTCACGACGAAGGCTTTCTCCGTCGTCAGATCGGCCATACTGGGGGCTGTTTGTTCAACATTGCTCTGATATTCCTGTGTTTACTTTTATCGGCAAAAACTGATTTGATGGCGACAATAAGCCCGTCTAGCAGGTCCTCGTCTACGAAATAAGCAGAATCTTCTATCAGCGGGAGTCTTTTATAGTTCTGAAGATGGTCGATGCCATCGCGAGAAGAATCGGCCCGACTGTTCAAAGTTACTGAACGAGTGCGGCCGCCGTTACCTCGTTCAGTTGCAGACGGAACTAGCGAGAAAGCGTGCACCAACCCACAACGGAAAATGAAATACATTTGCTCTGGCAAATCCATTCTTGTCATAGATTTTTTCTTGTGCCCAACAACTCTGCCTCTAACTTTAATCGCTTGACCGGTTCCAGCTTTTCGATGTGCAACGGCATACTTAAATTCTCGATATTCAGGAGGAAATTTTCGACGAATCACACTTATATAATCACTGCGGTCAGCCCTTGAGCCTTTTTCTAATGTAGCCAAATAATCAATCATCACGGCTACACCAACAAAGATCCATGGAGTTCCATGGACAGCTCGTAGAGCATTCGCTTCGGCAATAAAATACTCTTCTGCAGACTTCAAATTCTTGGCTAGCGGAATCTGTGCTTTTGCCATCATTCTCCATTTATCGGACAACTTGCTATTCTGTGAGATCAGTTAAACGATTATCCCAGCTTGTTGTTTCATCATAGTCGGTCAATGACTTTCAATTCGTGAGCACTGGCAACCTTATGCTTGAACTTAAGAAACTATCGAAAGGATTAAGTAAAGGAGCCAACTTCAGTGCACGGCTTGATTGAATAAAACGAAAAGTCAGGTGATAAATGAAGTGCGCAACTCGCAATAAGGAGATTGAGCACTGATGAAGTAGCGCTTTTCTTGTGATAAAGATCGGTATCAAGACTTTTCTAGCGCGCTCAACTATTGGCCGTCTTAATGTCCCAAGGCTCCTGAGCTTCACGACCTGACTGTCGAGCTATATCGCTGCTTATCCGTTGCAGCTGAACTAGAATCGTGACCTTTTCCTCTACTGGAAGGGAGGCCAACTCGTGCCGTCTCGCCTCTTTCGATTGAAGGAGTTCATCGAGCGAGACCAATTTATCGTCTTTTAAGTTCATGTCACTATCCTAGTCCATTTATCAAGAAGATTGTATCTAGACAAAATATCATTGAGTTTCGTGTCGTCAGGTGCTTTTGATTCCAGTGCTTGAGCTATCCGAACTTTGTCCTTGCCTCTGCCGGTTTCCGCCATGATCGCTAAGAGATGCTCATACTGCATAACTCTTGTCGGTACCCCACTAAATTCCCGATCCACTGATTGCTCAATCGCTTCTGTAACCAGATCCGAGGTTGGTGGAAGGAATTGAACTGGAACGCCTTCAATCATCATGTGTTCGCCCTTGGGTTTATAACCTTTCTCCATCAGCTTCTCGTAGATTGGACCCACCGAATAGAGCATGCCGGTTTTTGGGATATAGCAAAAAATATCCAAGTCATAAGTCGTGGCAGGTTCGACATAGAAGAGAAGACCTATAGCACCGCCTATTGTATAGCGGCCGATGACACCACTTTTCTCAAGCTCGTTGATAACTTTGAGAGTTTCATCCATAACCAGCGCCTTTCCGATATCCATTCAAGCATGTCCATCCATCAGGTTTTTCGTCGTCTCGCTACTTTTTTGGCACTCTTTCCGCCTTTAGCTATTTTTGCTCTGGGCGAAGTTTTCACGTGTGCGCCATTTGTCTCTTGCTCTGTCTTAACCACTTGTCCATTGCCGCAAAGTAATGCTCCGTGACTGCTAAGAAGCTCTAATTCAGCCCATCGCAACATCCTTGCCGCATCTTCAAGGCCTGCCCTTTCGGATTCATCAGCCTGTCGTGCTCCCTTGTCCCAGGTTATTGAATACACATCAATCGGTGGACCCAGGCCATACGCGCCTATTTGAACCGACTCTTCAATAACTTTATATGCAAGCAGTTTCGCCGTTTCTGTCGTTAGTGTGGTCTGGCTGTACTTCTGTAACAAAGCTAATGCAAAGCTTTGTCCATTTCCAGTCGCCGCGAATCGGTTCTCCACCCACTCTGTGGTTCCAGTGATTACTATATGCAGGACCTGCGGTTTCTTTTGGTCATAACATTCAACGAATAGAAAATCCGCCAAATGCAATTTCAGAAGACTTTCCGCACTGTTTCCCATGAACTGGGATCGAAAGTCCATATTCACTAAGGCAGTCACAGTCTGCTTAATGAAACCGGCAATAGTATCCCTTAGAGCCACCAGCGGTTCCTGTTTGTTCGGTAGTTGGTCAATTTGCTCTCGAACTCGCTGAATAAGACCTAGATCTCCAGACGCACTCCAAAGGCAGTTATCGTTCAATTTATAGATCTTCGACGCCGTCGCCCGCACATCCCCAATCGTCACCTGCGAATCTGACGCGAAAATGATTGAATTATCGGTAGGTATGGCGATAACCAGAGTCATAGCATGCGATCTCTTACGATAGAGGCTGACGCAAACTCTGGTGCCTCCTTATAGACAACAGAGAGCAACGAGCTAAAAGTTTGATGGGCGCTCCACTGAGCAAGACTCGCAAGCAATTGTTTTTCCTTTGAACTCAAATGCGTGTCTGCCAAGGCAGCTATAGCACCTGCCTTTGTTAAATAATAGGGAGCCTTTTCACGATCGACTGGCTGGACAACTAGTCCATCTTTCTCCATATCCTGAAGGGACTCATACAAGTCAAAGGAGCAAGGCCCATAAAGATAAGCTCTAAACTCAAATGGCCCAGACTTTGGTTTGCCTGCTCGATACCAAAACAAGAAGAGGCTCTTCATTAGCCGCAACCTGTCCAGTGGCGTTGCACTTAAAGCACACAAAATCTGTGCTCTGCGAATAGTTTTTTTCATTGCGGCACCTAAACTCGCGCGCCGTAATCAATATGTGTGTCACCGCTAAGTTCCGCTGTGTTTTTGCGGATGGGTTCAATTAAAAGTCTCTTTCCGTCTGTAGTTATCTCTAACTCTGTGTCGCTCGAAATCTTCAACAAATCCAAAACAGCTCTGTCAAGAACTAGCGCCTGACTGTTTCCGTGTTTGGTCAACTTTTTAATCATGCTGGACCTCCAGGTTGTCAAGTAGCACTTCTGTACGAATTGTATACCCACGGACCCACATTTGTACCATCTTTGTTAAACCGGAATATTGGAGCGGACTCAAGCCAAGTGGGGTTCTTACTCACTTCTTACCGATTTGGTAGCACAGTGTATCAACAAAACACTATACACCGGAATCACCCTGTGGTATAAATGTTTTAACGAACCAGCTACCAAAGTGAAGGAACTTATGCCAAAACAGCCGGATAATCAGAATAAACAATGGTCTAACCAAGACCTGTCCAAGCTCCAGAAGCTTGCCGATCACAATACTCCAACACGCCTAATTGCGTGGCAGCTTCAGCGAAGCGAGAATTCCATTCGTTCTAAAGCGCATGCCGAAGACATTTCCCTCAAACCAGTCAACCAGTCGCCCTATAACCGCAGAAAAACATAAGAAAGGAAGGCAAATATGTCGCAGCATCCCGCTACCTCCGAAGTCAGAGTCCATATCGATCAGCAAAAGTATCATTCGCCCACACCGACGACGGGAAGTGCGCTTTATGCACTGGGCAAAGTGGAATCCGGGCTAGAGTTGTTCCGGGAAGTGCACGGCGACCACGAAGATGAGCCGATAGAAAATGGATCTGGCATCATACATTTGCGCGAAGACGAGCACTTCCACTCTGGCAAACCCAAAACCTATACAGTTTATGTAAATGGACAGGCCAAGACAATCCTCACTAAGAGAACCTCATACGAAGAGATTGTGAAGCTCGCCTTTCCAAATCCAATAAACGGACAAAACATTCGCTACACGGTGGGATATGAGGACGGTCCCCCGGCCAACCCAAGCGGAAGTCTGATGCCTGGGCACAAAGTAAAAGTAAAAGACGGAATGATTTTCAATGTCACGCCAACTGATAAATCGTAGTCCAGACCTGAAGAAGCTCCAAAATGAAGGTTACGACTTGGAGATCAGGTCTGGCTATCTTCTAGTTCATAGTATTCCTTATGTCGACTCCAATAAAAATGTCATCCGAGGGACACTTGTGGCTAAGCTAGTTTTAGCCGGCGATAAGACGGCTAAACCAGACGATCACGTCGCCTACTTCATGGGGGATCATCCTTGCGAAGCAAACGGAAATGAAATTGCCGAGATCAAACATCAGAGCGGCTCGCGTGAGCTTGCTAAGGATGTGGTCATTCAACACTCGTTTTCGGCTAAACCGAAACCAAATGATGCTTACCCAGACTACCACGCAAAGATGAGTACCTATGCGGCTCTTCTCTCCGGTCCGGCCCAACTCATTGACCCAAGCGCGAAGCCGCAAACCTTCAAAGTCACAGCTGTGGAAGAGAAAGAGCGTGACACACCCTTTAACTACGTCGATACCGCTTCTTCCAGAGCGGAGATTGATTTGGTCACGGACAAGTTGAAAAAGCTTAAAAAGATTGCGATCATAGGCTTGGGCGGCACTGGGTCCTATGTTCTTGACCTTCTGGCTAAAACGCCAGTATGGGAGATCCATTTATATGACGGTGACAAATTCCTGCAACATAATGCTTTTAGATCGCCCGGAGCACCGTCCAGAGATGAGCTGGAGCCGCAGCCTTACAAGGCTACCTGGTTCAAGGGCATTTATTCCAAAATGCACTCGGGCATAATCGATCACCCGGTGTTTATAGACGCAGAGAATATAGACGAGCTGCGCGACATGGATTTTGTTTTTGTCTGCGTTGATGACGGCGAGGCAAAAAAGTTTGTCGTTGAAAAGCTAGAAAACTTCAAGCTGCCATTTATCGATGTCGGGCTGGGCGTTCAGCTGACAGGTGATTCGCTGGGTGGGATTGTACGGGTCACGTCTAGCACAGAGCAAAGACGTAGCCACTTCCGCGACCGGGTTTCTTTCGATGATTTAGGTAACAATGAATACAATCGGAACATTCAAATAGCAGAGCTAAACTCGCTAAATGCGGCTCTAGCAGTCATCAAATGGAAGAAACTATTTGGCTATTATCGGGACATGAAGTCTGAGCACCACACTCAGTTTCATATCGATACGAACGGCATTGTGAACGAAGAGAGGCCGGAATGAGTCACGAGCAGCCTTTGAAGCATCAGTTTGTTGACTTTATACCCGAAGAACTAGACGAGCGGACAGTCTACGTCTCCACTCGGTTCGCTACAGTGTCGCACTTATGTCTTTGTGGCTGCCAAAGCAAGGTAGTTACACCGCTTAGTCCCACTGACTGGCAACTCACTTTTGACGGCAAGACAATTTCCCTCTATCCATCAATCGGAAATTGGAGCTTCCCATGCCGATCGCACTATTGGATACGAAACAACAAAATGTCATGGGCCGAGGATTGGTCCGAGGAGCGAATCGAGGCTGGAAGAGCCCGCGACCTCTTAGCAAAGAGCCAATACTACGGTTCGGTTATTCAGGACGAAGAGCCTGCCGTGACTCACGAGGCAGACACAAAACCAGATTCTGCACCGAAAAAGCCCTGGTGGAAAAAGTGGTTGTTGCCCTGGTGCTAGCTTGGTTGACACCTGAGCTCACCGCCGCTAAGTTCCAGCCATTCAAGAAATGCATAGAAATGCCTGAAATATAGCCGTGGTGAGATTGGTTATGTGATCGAGTTTGGAATGCCCGGAGAGAAAGCATTTAACGCAGCAGGGGATACTGCTGCAGAAGCATTAAGTTCTCTAGTTAGAAGTATGAGTGAGGCCGGTGCGTTACCCAAGGAGTTGCGTGAAATGCAACATATGATTGAGCTGCAAATCATGCCCGGAAGAAACGCAGTCTCTGATGCGTTACGTAGTAAATTGGAATCGGTTACAGGCGATCAAGAATAGGTAAAGGCTTACAGTCTTCTGGTCTTTGAAAAACAATACCGAAAACAACCTTTTTCGGGAATGATGCTAAAATTTTTTGACTGGTCAACTGCCTTTGGTAATCAACAATGAAAAAGTCCCAGCCATCATTTTCGGGAAAGTTGCAATTCCATCCTGCCGGTCCTCCCGTCAAACAAAAAAACCTAGTTAGGCGCTCTCGCGAATTTCTAACTGCCGATGAAGTCAAATTGCTGATCGCCACCGCCAAGACGCAAGGCCGATACGGAATCCGTGATTCTCTCTTGATCCTAATGACCTATCGACACGCCTTTCGTGTCGGCGAGGTCGTTGACTTAAAGTGGGACCAAGTCGATATGGACAATGCAAAGCTCTACGTAAACCGGCTTAAGAACGGCGATTCATCAGTTCACTACTTAGAGGGT
>CALRJJ020000043.1:0-14061 GCA_943367505.1 Flavobacterium psychrophilum
ACAAAAGTTTTGGCCATGCTTGAGCGTGAGAAACGACTCGAGCTAGCGCAGAAACTTTATTTGGCTTTGCCCACAATTTGTGAGCTTGATATCTTGGGTTGGAATGGCATTTTTGAGCACTAGCTCTTTTTCTTGACTAATTAATTGAAGTATTTTGTTAGTAGCAGCCAATAGGAACGTAAAAGCGCAATGGAAAAGCTAATCTACGAGAAGTCACAAGCCGGTAGAAGAACTGAAATTCTTCCCAAAACAGGCGTGCCGCATAAAGCTCTTGAGACGCTCATTCCTAAAGGTTATGTGCGTGAGACTGCGGCGGCTTTGCCTGAAGTCAGTGAGCTTGAGGCCGTGCGCCACTTTGTCAAACTTTCCCATCTCAATCATTGCATCGACACTGGATTCTATCCACTAGGCTCATGCACGATGAAATATAATCCCAAAATCAATGATGCCATGGCTGCTCTTGAAGGCTTTAGAGAGTTACATCCTAATCAGCCAGAAGATCAGGTGCAAGGTGCCCTTGAGTTGCTCTACCTGCTAGAGAGATCTATTTCAAATATTGTTGGATTGCCTGCTGTAACGCTGCAACCCGCAGCTGGTGCCCATGGCGAGATGACTGGTTTGCTTTTGATTCGGGCCTATTTCGAATCGAAGGGTGATCACAAGCGTCGTACAGTAATTGTGCCTGATACTGCCCATGGTACTAACCCTGCAACCGCAGCTTTGGCTGGTTTCGATGTTGTTGAAATTAAGAGCAATGATCGTGGTTTGGTTGATATTGAAGCTCTTAAGGCCGTTCTTGGCCCAGATACTGCTGCCATCATGTTGACTAATCCTAATACACTAGGACTTTTCGAAGAAGAGATCATGACTGTGCAGAAGCTAGTGCACGAAGCTGGTGGCCTGCTTTATTACGATGGTGCAAACCTGAATGCCATTATGGGCTTGGTTCGTCCAGGAGATATGGGCTTCGACGTCTGTCACCTCAATCTGCACAAGACTATGTCCACACCTCATGGTGGTGGCGGTCCTGGTGCCTGTGCTGTGGCTTGTCGCGATATTCTCGAACCATTTCTACCTAAACCGGTAGTGAAGAAAACCGGCGATCACTATTCGCTTGATTGGAATAGACCTCAATCGATGGGCAAAATCAAAGGTTTCTATGGCAATTTCGGTATTCTAGTTCGTGCCTATGCCTATATTTTGGCTCACGGAAAAGGCGGCCTCTGCCAGGTTTCCAAAGACGCTATTCTCAATGCCAATTATCTCAAAGTGAAATTGAGCCGCTCCTTTACTGTTGCCCACGAGCAACCATGTATGCATGAGTTTGTCTTGTCTGGAGTGAAGCAAAAGGAACGCGGAGTTTCTACTGCTCAGATGGCTAAGCGGTTGCTCGACTTTGGCGTACATGCTCCAACGGTCTACTTCCCCCTAGTGGTTCCAGAAGCAATGATGATTGAACCCACTGAGACCGAAGCGAAGGAGATGCTCGATCGCTTTGCTGAGATCATGTTGCAGATTGATAAAGAGACAATTGAATCGCCTGATTTGGTTAGAAACGCACCAACCAACACACCAGTAGGTAAGCTTGACGAAGCAACAGCAGCTCGCAAGCCGAATTTGCGCTGGAGCCCAAACTAAGTAATTGCCAAACTAAATGATATTGTCGAATTCCATGGCCAATTTTAGGTAGGTCATCCGTTCTTTGATGCGGGCAATTTCTTTCTTTGTGCCTTTTATTGGTACAAGAGCGCATAAGGCCACCAAATTGATAAACATCAGAGGTGTGCTGGCCATCATCATTTTGCTCAATTCATCGCCGGCAAATTCGACATAGCATTTAAATGCGATCACTAAGCCAATCAAGCTAGTGACAAGAAAAACTGCGTAGTGGCCAAAGAGAAAAATGCGCTCTCTCAGCTCGGCTGCCATAAGCGAGGCCATTTCGGCTCTCATCTCTGGTGGGATTACCCTGCTCTGTCTTTTGTTTTTAGCAAAGGAGGGTGTTTGTTTGTTGGTAGATTGAACAACTCGCTCGTTAATAGCATTGGAGGCTTGAATAGCCCTTTTGCTGATAACAGGGTCGAAGTCGCCGTGGCCGTGTCGCGAGTGCAGTCTAGGAGCCCCACAGTTGCCGCAGAACTTAGAGCCTGAGTCGAACACTCCAGAACAGTGCATGCAAGAGATAGTATTAGGAGCAGCAGAAAGCAACGTTGTAGCCAAATCAAAACCTCGTCTAATTTTCGCTGGCAAGCTCTTGAGATTACATTTTGAGGCTAACTCGGCCTTTTTTGCGCGTGCCTAGAAAATTCTTAAGAAAGTAGGGGGCTGTCAGTGGGAAAAACCGGCAAAAAAGCCCTTGTTTTCGCTGACTTTGTAAAGTATCAGGCCAATTTAGCGCAGGGCGTTGGTTAGAGAGGCGGCTGACTTAATTAGTTTGATCGCAGCGCTGCGATTGAATTTACCGTCAGTAAAGACTTCTTTGAAAATAGCTTGGCCAAGGAACTGATTGTTTTTCATCAGCAGTCGATGGGCAAAGGGCATGGCTGCATCAACAAAGTTGAACTTTGGATTGATAGCCAGGGCTATTCCTTCAAGGGTAAGCAGCGCTCTCATAACATAGGTGAATTCAGATGGCAGGCTGAATGGATAGGCGAAGCAGACCTCAGAGAAATCGAATAACATCTTGCGGAAACGTACTTTGTTCATGCCCTCAGCAAAGCGAGCATCGATGATCGGAGTGAGGTCGCGACAGAGGGCGTCCCTATCAGCTTCTGGCTTAAGGAAGCCCATGCCGACGAAGTCGTCTACTAGGTCACGGTATTCGCGTTGAATAGTATGCATGAAGGCATTGATCATGTGCTGCTTTAGTTCTGGGCTAATGCGGCCTACCATGCCGAAATCGAAAATTCCTACTCGTCCATCTTCCATAATGCGCATATTGCCCGGATGGGGGTCGGCATGGAAGAAGCCTTCTTCTAAGAGTTGGCGCAGGTAGAAGTTGGCACCGGTTTTAGTGATTTCTTCGGCATCAAGACCCATGGCGGCTATGCCCGCGGCGTCGTTGATTGGGATGCCAGCAACATACTCGATGGTGAGAACTCGGCGGCCAGTCAGTTTCCAGATAATACGTGGAATATAAATGCTGTCGAAATTGCGATATGAGCTTCTAAATACGTCGGCGTTGCGCCCTTCTCGAATGTAGTCAATTTCTTCAAATATGGTTTTGGCAAATTCATCTACTATGCCTGGCCAATCGGTGTGGCGACACAAGCTCGGATATTTCATGACTTCGTCGGCTACGGCGGCGAGAATCTGCACGTCCATAACTATGATCGAACTGAGATTTGGTCGTTGAACTTTGACTACAACATCACGGCCATCGGCAAGTTTGGCTTTATAGGCCTGAGATAGACTGGCTGCAGCAATTGGCACATTATTGAATTCTTTGTAGAGGTCTTCTGGCTGACCACCGAGTTCGCGCAAAATCGTAGCGCGGGCAATTTCAGTGGGAAATTGGTCTACGTTTTCTTGCAGTTTGGTCAGTTCTAGCATGGCTGGCAGCGGCAGAAGATCTGCTCTCGTAGAGAGGGTTTGACCGATTTTGACAAAGGTCGGTCCGAGGGCGTTTAGGCGTTTGCAGAGCCAGCGACCGAGCTCACGGTACTCTTCGTAGTCTTGATTAGATAGTGCCGCTTCTTCAATGTCGTCAACAACATCGCCTTGAACGGCCCGTTCGAATTCTTCGGCATGAAACTTAGAGAAGCCTTTGACTGACCAAATGATCGTCCAGACTATCGGCACAACGCGGTAGGCTGCTTTCCATCCCTGCAACTTAGCGATGCGGTGAAAAACTTTGATTGTCGAGACTAAAAGCCGCCAGGCGCTAACGTCTCTAAAGCTCTCCCTGATTGGGTTGAACTCACTTGGATTGAAATCAATGCTGTTGTCTTGAATTGTCACTAAATCTGTGTGCCATTGCCAGGAGCTGTGGGAGTTACGATCCGCGTTAAGCGCGACCTAAGTTCGACTCCCTAAGTGTATAGCTATATTGGGTGTTGTCAGCAGGAAAGCGCAGAAATTTAAGATTCATGTGACATTGCTTAAATTTCGAACTTCGCAATTACGCCTAGTGACGCTTATTGATTATCAGTTGCTGCATTTGGATGATTTCTTTCACCCCTTTATTGGCCAGCAGCATCAAATCGCCAAGTTTCGAAGCGTCGTAGGGTTTGTTTTCCGAAGTCATCTGCAATTCAAGTATTTTGCCCGATTCGGTCAAAACGATATTGCTGTCCATCTCGGCCTGCGAATCTTCGCTGTAGTTAGGGTCGAGCAAGAGCTGGCCGTTTAACTGCACTACCGAAACCGCTGCCATGTGCTCGGTAATCGGCAGTTCATCGAAGACTCCGGCTTTCCGTAGTTTTGCCAAAGCATCATAAAGTGCCAGGAAGCCGCCGCAAATCGATGATACACGGGTACCGGCATCGGCTTGTAGAACGTCGCAGTCAATTGTGATAGTGCGCTCACCAAGGGCACGGCGGTCAATCACAGCTCGAAGGCAACGGCCTATTAGGCGCTGAATTTCATTGGTTCGGCCAGAAGCTTGTCCTCTGGTCACTTCTCTTTGGGAGCGTTGCAGTGTTGAACCAGGCAGCATTGAATACTCTGCCGTGACCCAACCTTCGCCTTTTCCGATCAAGAATGCAGGCACTCTCTCTTCGATTTTGGCTGTGCAAAATACTTTGGTATCACCAATTTCGACAAGTACTGACCCATCTGCGTTCTTGGTGAAATTTCTTGTAAATTTGACCGGTCTTAGCTGGTCCCACTGTCGGCTATCGCGCCGCTTATACATCAAATTCTCGCTTTCTAGTCGAAGCAAGACGTAAGTATATAACGTTGGGCCCCTTGTTAGACAATTAGTTTCGACCGAAACGTAGTCTGTTTACTTGGGCCGTACCGGTTACGACCAATTGTTTGCCAGAAGTAACTTTGAGATCGGTAAAGCTGAAATGGATGTCATCTGATTTGGTGCCTAAGTTCGAAAGGCTGTTGATCTTTTTAACCAGAATCTCAGAGAGCTGAGGCGATATTTCTTGGCCTGCTGTCATTAGTTTGGTATCACCTAACTGCACCCAGCCATCTTGAATTGAAAGCTGGCTCTCCAGTTGTGCCGCAAGAGGAACGGCTAGCTGGCCCAAACCAGCTTTGCCCTCGGCGGTCATGCTTACTTTGTTATTGCGACCCAAGACAATTGATGCCCCGGTCATAGTCAGGCCGAAGTTACCGCCGGCAGCGCCGAGCAATCCTGCCAACATGCCGCCTTTTTTTGTCACGGTGTAAGAAAGTCTATCGAGGGTGCTTGGAGCTTTTAAATATTTGTTCAAGCTGTCTTGGCTGACCAGGGCCGTTACTTGAGCTGTTGCCGGACTAGTAAATTGCAGCATCTTTTGATTGAGCAACAAACCAGTATCAAACTTGAGGGCCCCTTGGGTGGTTAGGGTGAGCTTGTCGACGATAAAGTCTTCAATATTGCCGCCTTTGACGTCGACATCTAATGACTTCAGTTCACCAAGGTTAAGGTCCATATTGCGGGCGACGAGATGAATATTGTCACAGGCCCCTCTTAAGAATTGGCCATCCTGCATATCTATCTCTAGTTTGCCAAAGCGGCCAGAGTTGATATCAACAAACGATAAAGTTGGAGCACTAAGAGCCTGGGGCATTACTTGCTGAGGCATCTGTAATTGCTGAATTTGTTGGGGTATTTGTTGCTCTTGGGCGATCGCGGGTAGCAAGCTCGTCAATGACGAGAGGCATATTGAAAGAGCCAGAGTTCTTTTGAGCTTGTGCATGGCGATACCCTATCTAAAATTCATTAGCTAAAATTCTTAAGACCGCAATGGTCGTGCAAATGTTCCTTTAAAGGAGCTTGTTTATTTTCTCATGAAGTCAAAAAGCCCTCTCAGTTTCCTGAAAGGGCTTTTCAATTGTTTCTACTAACGAAAATCTAGTGAGATTCGGTTGTAGTAGCCGTTGTTGTTGAAGTTTCGGCTGATGGAGTAGCAGTTGTAGTGCTAGTTGTAGCAGCATCAGTACCAGTTGTGGTGGTAGTGGTGGTTGCAGCTGTTGAAGCAGCATCAGTAGCAGTACCAGTGGTACTGGTTGTGGTGCTGCTTGTTTCGGAACTACCGCCACTGCAAGCAGCGAGGGAAGTTACGAGGGCCAAGCTTGCGCCTGCAAGGGCTAGGTTTCTCAAAGTAATCATGCGGTCGATTCGTCTCCTTCTAATCCTGATGAGTTATTGTCAACGACAGCTCTCTCAGAGTGACAATGGTGGCAAAGCTAGTAAATTTCGCCCACCTGAAATCGTTTGAATTATACAGCCTACTAATTGCATTTCCGCCTCTTGGAAAGGGGTATTGTAAATATCAGTGCCTATTTTTGCTGCGAATTTCTAGCATCGTTCTTACATTAGGGTTTATCGATACCCAAATGTCAGTCAATTGGATATAAGACTTTTCCCTGTCATCTCAATGGGTTTGTCTATTCCCATGATGGCAAGTAGAGTCGGCGCCACATCGGCTAGCCCACCAGGTGTGAGTTTTTTCATAGAGTTGTTAACTAGCTTAAGTGGATCACATTCTGGTGCTTGGAAGCTTGCCACCACAAGCGGTACTGGATTTGTGGTGTGGGCTGTATGGGGCTCTCCGGTCTTGTAGTCAAGCAATTGTTCAATGTTGCCGTGATCTGCCGTCACGACTAGGGTGCCGTGCGCTTCTTGCACCGCCGCAAGCAGGGCTGCGAAGGCCAAATCGACTGATTCTACAGCCGGTACCGCCGCATCCATGATGCCCGTGTGACCAACCATATCGGGGTTGGCAAAATTGAGCACTATAAATGGATGCTTGCCGCTCTTGATTGCCTGGCAGGCCAGCTCGCATACCTGAGGGGTACGCATGGCTGGTGCCAAATCGTAGGTCGCCACTTTTAAAGAGGGAATTAATTGTCTTTCTTCACCAGGCAACTGAATTTCTTTGCCGCCATTGAAGAAATAGGTTACATGGGCATACTTTTCTGTTTCGGCAGTGTGAAATTGGCCGATATGGTGGCAAGAGATTACTTCTGGCAAGGTATTGTGCAAATCTTGAGATGGCAAGACCTCGGGGCTGAATGCGACAGGTAGGTTTAGGGTCGAATCGTATTCAGTCATGCAGACGTAATAAATAGAAGGTGTGACCGGCCGAACAAACTCTTTGAAATCACTCTGAGTGAGCACCCGTGATATTTCACGAACTCTATCTGGTCTGAAATTGAAGCAAATTACGCTATCGCCATCCTTTATAGGTATGGCATTAATGATTTGAGGCGTGACAAATTCGTCTCCAATGTTATTGGCGTAAGACTGCTCGACGGCCTCGGGGGCGCTATCGGCCTTGGTTCCTTCTGACAACACCAGGGCTTTCCAATAAAGTTCTACTCTGTCCCAGCGCTGGTCTCTATCCATGGCATAGTAACGGCCGCAGACGACGCCAATTTTCCCTAAGCCAACCAGCTTTTCCTCCAATTCCCGCATAAAGCGTTTAGCTGAACGGGGCGGAGTATCGCGTCCATCTAAGATGGGATGAACTACTAGTTCTTTAATTTGATGTCTGCGGGCAAATTCTAGGAGGGCATCTAAGTGATCAGGGCTGGAATGAACGCAACCGTCTGAAACCAAACCGAGAATGTGAAGCACCCCACCGCTGCGCTTTGCATTTTCTGCTGCTGCCACCAGTGCTGGATTATGGAAGAAGGTGCCATCGGCAACGGTGTTGGAGATCAATGTTAGCTTTTGCGTCACTATTCGACCGGAGCCAATGGTTAGATGTCCCACTTCTGAATTGCCCATTAGGCCTTGGGGAAGACCAACATATTGACCAGATGCTTGTACTTGAGTGAAGAGATATTTAGATTTCAACAGGTCATAGTTAGGCGTCTTAGCCGCCAGAATGGCGTTACCTTTCTTCTCAGTAGTAATGCCCCAACCATCTAATATTGCTAAAACAACCGGTCCCATAATTTTAAAAAACCCTATTACTATCTTGAATTGAGTAAGATTCTAGTGCATTTTTACTTCCTAGAACTAAAGATAAATCTCTCTGCTCCTTTTCTTAGAACCACATACGGTGCCTAATCAGCAATGGACGAACCCAAAAAAGTGATTGCTTCACCAGCTCTGGCTCCTGACGGTTCTGGGTCGGTTACTCAAGAAGAGCACGATAACTGGATCGCTGAGGTGTCTCATGAATTGAGACTGCCTCTTGCCAATATCAAATTGTTGGTCGAAACCTTAATCGATGGCGCTGTAGAAGAGCCGATTACGGCCATGCGCATGCTCAGCCGTACGAAAGAAGAGGTGACGCGACTGCAGAATCTAGTTAACGACCTGCTTTCTCACGAGAAGCTGCAGAACGGACGAGCTGGGGACGATATGCGCTTCTCCCGGGTCAATATCCAGCGCCGCACTGAATCGTGTTTAGAGACTACTAGGGAGTTGGCCGAAGAGAAGGGCGTGATCTTGAAGTCGGCTGTGGAAAGTGGCTTTGAGCTTTTGGCCAACGAAGAGCAGATCGACCAGGTCCTGATTAACTTGGTGGAAAACGCTATTAAATTTACACCAGCTGGCGGTTTCGTCGTGGTTCGTGCCGGTGGCCCGCCGCCCTTCCTTGAAGTGGAAGATACTGGCATAGGCATGGCTGAAGCTGAGATTCCCAAAATATTTCAGCGCTTTTACCGGGTCGATCGTGGTCGCACCAGAGGCAGCACTGGTCTTGGCCTGTCAATTGTTAAACACATCGTTGATTTGCACGGTGCTAAAATCGCCGTGACATCTAAAGAGGGTTCAGGTTCGAAGTTCAGAATTGAATTTCCCTAAAGAGTATTTGTATGTCTAGCAAAATAAAAATTCAAATTGTTGATGACGATGAAACTATCGTTGAAACTCTTACCTATAACCTCACTCGTCATGGCTTTGAAGTTCATGCCTGTAACAATGGAGCGGCAGGACTGGCACGTTTTGCTGAGTCATTACCCGATTTGGTGATTCTTGATTGGATGCTGCCTGATATGAAGGGCCCTGACATTTGCGCTTTGATTAGAGAGCAATCACCTGATATTCCCATTTTGATGCTCACCGGTAGATCTGCTCCGGCAGATATTGCCCATGGGCTTTCGCGCGGTGCTGACGATTATTTGGTTAAGCCCTTTAGTATGGTTGAGCTTTTGGCCCGGCTCGAAGCGCTTATTCGGCGCACTCTCAAAGACAAGGCTCGCTCGGCCAAAGGTCGCATTGAGCTAGGCTCGCTCTTGCTTGATGAAGATGCTCGGCGTGTCGTCTATCGCGGTAAAAACATTGAGCTTTCGCCTCGTGAATTCAAGCTACTGAAGGTGCTAATGCAGAACGTTGGTCGAGCACTTTCTACTGAAGCGCTGTTAGATAGAGTCTGGGGGACAGATTTTGACGGTGATGTAAAAACAGTGGCGGTGCACGTTCGCTGGCTTAGGCAAAAGCTAGAGCTTGACCCCAAAGTGCCAATTCTGCTCGAAACCGTTCATCGCTCTGGTTATCGTTTGAACATGCCCAACGACTGATATAGGTGAAAGTTAGTGAAGACTGAATCAATTACACTAATCAAAGAAGAAGTGCTGACCCTCGGTCGGATGGTTGAAACTACTGTCTATGAAGTTACTCGCCTGCTTAAAGGTGATAAAAAAGCTGACCTAGCTATGGTCGAGCGCCAAGAAGAAGAGATCAATAAGCTCTGCCAGCAGATTGAAGAAAAATGTGTCGATCTCTTGATGGAAAGAGACTCATTTGGTGCCAAGGAAATTCGCGCCCTTGTCAGTATTCCGTTAATTGCTGCTAAATTTGAGAGATTGGCCGATCATGCTAATCGCGTGGCGAGATTTGCTAACTGGGCCATAGAAGACGAAATTGAAATTCCAGAAGAGTTGCCCAAAATGGCTGCTACTGTCTATCACATGGTGCAAGAGTTGTTGCTTTGTTTTCTTACTGATTCAGCCAGCAAAGCCAAAGAAATTCTCGCCAGCGATAATACTGTCGACTATTTACATGATGTTCTCTCGAAAAGATTGCTGTCTAATTTAGGCGAGCAAGAGAGTGCCCATGCCCAGATGCGTGCCCAGTTCTTGTTCTGCTCGCGCTTCCTTGAGCGCATGGGAGATGCTTGTACATCTATTGCTAAACGGGTTTACTTCCTTTCTACAGGCGAGCGAATCTTTAACTGATGCCGGTAATTGTTCTAGCTGGAGAAGAGGATTTTCAACTTTATCGTCGCCTTGACGAGATCAAAGCTGATTTGCTTGATCCTGCTTGGGCTAGCTTTAATTACAGTCGCCTTGATAATCCCAGCGCCCAGGAAGTAACTGAGCAAGCAGCCTCTCTGCCTTTTGGACCAGGAAATAAACTGATCATCATCGATCGCTGCGACTGGTTTGCCAAGAAACGCGCCAGTTCTAGTAGTTCTTCTAAAGAAGAAAGTTCTAGTAAGAAAGCGGCTAAGGGTAAAGACTCTGTCAACGAAGACACTTTAGATTCATCACTGTCATCAGTGCATCCCAATACCTATATTATTTTTGTTAGCACTAGCAATTTTGATAGCACTCTGAGGCTTTCTAAGTTGGTGGCCAAGTACGCCAAGCTTGAGCAATTCCCCCGCGAGAAGATTTGGGCTGGGTCGACTAGTCCTAAGTTGCAGCAGTGGTGTCAGAAAGAAGCGAAGCACTTTAATGCCACCATTGAAAATGAGGCGGCAGATTATTTGATCGAAGGGTTAGAGGCTAATCTGCGCCAGATCTCTTCAGAGATTGAAAAAGCAGCTATCTATATTTTGCCTAAGACTTTTATTTCTCTCGATATTATTCGCCAACTCAGCCCCCACCACTCGAGTGTCTTTAGTGTGGCCGAGCACTGGTTGGCTGGAGATACCCAGAAAACTCTTTTGACTTTGCGCGAACTATTGAGCCATCAAAATGCCATGCAAATATTGGCCACCATGCAAACCATGATTAGTAAATGGGTGCAGATAAAGCTCTTATGTGAAACTTATAATAAAGAGTCGAACTTCGGGCCCGGCATCAAGCGTCGAGAATTACCGCCACAAGAACTTGCCAAGCTTTTGGCTGCCGATATAAAAGGTGGCAATTCATTTGTTTTAGAGAAAGATGTAAGAAGGTTGTCCCACGCCTCTGTAGAGTTTTTGGTTGATAGTCGCATTGAGTTGACCAAGTTAGAGCATCTTGTAAAAACAGGTCAAATGCCTGATAGTCATGCTCTTGAGCTGTTTTTCTTGCGTTCTCCCAAGCAGCTCAGTCATAAAAACAGAAGGTAGTAAGTGGCTGACTCTCAATACGTTCTTGAAGATATGGGCGCCAAAGATACTTGGCGTGTTTTTCGCATGATGGCCGAACTGGTCGAAGGCTTTGACGAGATGTCACAGATTGGACCAGCGGTTTCAATTTTTGGCACAGCCCGTTGTAAGCCCCATGATCCGGTTTATATCTTGGCCGAGAATATTGCCAAGAAGCTAGCGGATAAAGGATTTGCTGTCATTACTGGCGGTGGTCCTGGGGTTATGGAAGCTGGTAACAAAGGAGCGCTATCTGCTGGTGGCGCATCGATTGGTTTGAACATCTCTCTTTCGCACGAGCAGAGGCCGAACAGCTATCAAACTAAATCCCTTGATTTCCGTTATTTCTTTGTGCGTAAGCTCATGTTTGTCAAGTATGCCGTGGCATTTGTGATTCTGCCCGGTGGTTTCGGTAGTCTCGATGAGCTTTTTGAGACTGTCACCTTGATTCAAACCAAAAAGATTAAGCGCTTTCCTATGTTTTTGGTCGGCTCTAAGTTTTGGAATCCTCTTTTAGATTGGCTCAGAGCTGAAGTAATTACGCGGGGATTTTTGACTGAGGATGAACTTGACTTGTTGACAGTGGTTGATGATCCTGACGAATTGGTTGACCAGATTGTCTGGTGCAACAATGAGAAGTGTTATCTCACCCCTGAAGGTCTGCGCGGGCGCAAAGCGACAGCGGATGACCAAAGCAAAACAGATAGCTCATCGAATGGCACTGTCGACAACCTTATTGATAAACCAGGTATCGAAACCTAGGGCATTTTTCTAGCGATTCTTTAGGCCATTTCATGCGCCATTAAGGAATGTGGTAATAATCCTTAGTATTGCCTAGAGCATGCCTATAATTTGGTGCTGAATTACACTTGAATTTATTTGCCGCTCTTAAGGAGACATGGCCTTGAAGATTGCTGTTTGCGTTAAAGCCGTGCCAGACACGGAAACCAAAATTGCCATAGCTGCAGACAAAAAGAACATCGACTACACGGGTGTTCGCTTTATTACCAGCCCCTATGATGAATTTGCAATAGAAGAAGCTCTCAAACAAAAAGAGAAGCACGGTGGTGACACCACTGTCATCGCCTTAGGTGGTGCCGAATGTACCGACGTGCTGCGCGATAGCCTTGCTCGTGGAATAGACAGTGCTGTGCACTTAAACGATGCCGATTTTGCCAATCTCGATACTTTGTCTACGGCTAAAGTATTGGCAGCTGCAATTAAAGATGGCGGCTACGATTTAGTGTTCTGTGGTCATCAGGGCGCTGGTGGCGACAACAGTCAAGTGCCTTCAATGTTGGCTGAGCTGCTTGGCTGCGCTCAAACAACCATGGTGCTTAAACTCGAAGTTGAAGGTACGACTTTCAAGGCCGAACGCGAAATTGAAGGAGCTCACGAATCAGTGGAAGGCTCGTTGCCAGCGGTAATTAGCTGCCAAAAGGGCTTAAATGAGCCACGCTATCCTGGTATCAAAGGCGTGATGGCTGCTCGTCGCAAAGAGATTGCTGTCAAAGACGCAGCTGCGCTGGGAGTGAAAGGCACTGTTGGTGCTGCAAACGTCAAAGTGCGTATCAAGGAAATGATGTTGCCACCAGATCGTCCACAGGGCCGCAAAATCGAAGGCGACGTTGATAGTCAAGTTAAAGAGCTGGTCAGTTTGCTGCACAGTGAAGCTCACGTGCTTTAGAAACTGCAAGATAATTTCTTAGGAGAATAATAAAATGTCGCAAGGCTATCTAGTTTTTGTCGAACAGCGCAATGGCCAACTAAGAAAAGCCTCTGTTGAGGCTCTTTCTGAAGCAAAACGTCGGGCCCAAAGTGGTGAGAGTGTCACCGCCTTTTTGGTAGGCAGTGGAGTAAAAGCTCTGGCTGCTGAAGTGGCAAAGTACGAGCCGACCTCTATTTTAGTTGCTGATGGCGAGCAGTTCGCCAGCTATTCAACCGAAGCCTTTACCGCTGCTGCTGCTGAGGCCGTGAAAAAGAGCGATCCTCGCTATGTTTTCGCTGCTCACACGGCTATGGCTAAAGATTTTATCCCTCGCGTTGCTGCCCGTCTTGATGCTCCTTGTATCGCTGACGTTATGGCCTTGCAACAAGAAGGCTCCAATCTTTTGCCCGTGCGCCCGATGTACTCTGGCAAGTGCTGGGGTGTCTATGAGATTGATGCACCACTTTCATTCATAACACTTAGACCAAATGTTTTTGCTGTCAATCAATCAAGTGGTTCTGCTGGTGCTGTTGAAGATTTGACCGTCGCAGCCGATAAAGTTAGCGCTAAAGTTGTGGCTGTTCATGCCTCTGAAGGAGCTAAAGTAGAGCTGTCTGAAGCGGCAATAATTGTTGCTGGTGGTCGTGGTATCAAGGGCCCAGAAAACTGGCCAGTCTTGCAGTCTCTTTGCGATGCTCTTGGAGCTGCTCTAGGAGCTTCACGTGCTGTCGTCGATGCTGGCTGGATCGATCACCAATTCCAAGTCGGCCAGACAGGTAAAACAGTCAGTCCACAACTCTATTTCGCTTGCGGAATATCAGGTGCCATCCAGCATTTAGCTGGTATGTCTTCTTCTAAAGTAATTGTGGCAATAAACAAAGATCCTGATGCACCGATCTTCAAATTTGCCAATTACGGTATCGTTGGTGATGTCTTAGAAAT